>JAFMRP010000701.1 GCA_017354095.1 Ktedonobacteraceae bacterium | reverse complement strand
CGAACGCACAATGTTTTGATAGCCGGTGCAGCGGCAGATATTACCTTCCAGCCCTTTGCGGATCTCGGCTTCACTGGGGTGCGGATTGTTTTTGAGCAGCTGGTAGGAAGCCATAATCATGCCCGGAGTGCAGAAGCCACATTGCAGGCCGTGCTTTTCCCAGAAGGCTTCCTGAATAGGATGCAGGCTACCTTCGGGAGCCAGCCCCTCAATGGTGGTGACCTCACTGCCGTCGGCCTGAACCGCCAGGACCGTGCAAGATTTGACCGCTTCGCCGTTGAGCAAGACCACGCAGGCGCCGCATTGTGATGTGTTGCATCCGACATGCGTGCCGGTAAGATCTAACACATCCCGTAAATAGTGAACGAGCAGCATGCGCGGCTCAACCTCGGATTGGTGAGTTTGACCGTTCACAGTGACTGTTATTGCGCGCTTCGTCGCCATTAGTGGACCTCCATCGTTCTAGTCGCGTACGCGCTCACGTAATAATACGGAGGGTGACGCGCTCAACCTGCCTATTGTGTTTCCTTTGCTGGGCCAGGGGATGCATGGTGGTGGCCCATCCCACCAATTTCAGTCTACACCATCGACCGAATTGTCCAGGCCGGTCACCGGCTTTTCTTGTGCTGAGATAACCTAAGGATATGTGCATGCCGCGTCTGACTGGCCGGGAAGATGGCAAAACTACGCGTGCTCTCTCATACCTGTATTGATGCCTGAGATAGGCTACGAGACGAGAGCAGATGCGAGCTTACCTGCAACGAAGAAAAGCGTAGCACACGGGAGGCTGCATTGTCAATTGCTGCGAGTAGGAAATAGCTTGGGCCGCCCCACGGGGCAGCCCAACATGTTTTTGTTTGTTTGTTTATTTATGAGGAGCGGGATTAGCCACCGCTAGGTGGTGTCGGGAACCCGCCAGGCGTTGGTGTCCTCTTCGGGTTAGTCGGAGATGTTGGGAAGATCGGCGGCGTCCCGTCCGTCGGCGGCGTTATGGTGGGGAAAATCCCTGGATCCGTCGGCGTAGGCGTCACCGTAGGTGTGCCCATCGTCAGTGTAAAGAAGGCAGCTCTGTCGGCGTTAGCCACACAACCAGGTGTGCCCTCTTTGCCAAAAGTGACATCCACCAGCGTCAGGCGCCCAACCAGGTTGGTCTTTTGAGCCTCGATGGGAATAGCGAAAACGGCCAGACCATCGCCGGTCGTGACATTGGTTTTCGCCGGCACGTTCATAGTCGATCCGTCGGGCCAGTGAACGGTCGCAACGGCACTGGCACCTGAGACACCCTCGGGGTTACCATTCACCGTGTGGACGTATTTTGCGTACACACCAACTTGCTGAACATTATTGATAGCCGGTGAAGTATTTGTTGCCCACGCACCACATGTATACTCTTTCGGCTGTGCTGCTGCGGTTCCCTTTTTTCCCAGATTGATGGTCACGGTAACAGGCGGATCGTTTAAATTGGCCGTGCCATTCGCTCCACCCGCACAGGCAACCATGAGGATGCTGAATAGAAACAATATTACTATCGCACTACACTTGCTATAAAACGCAAGCCTGGAGCGTGTTATCCTTTGTTTCTTCCGATGCCCTTGCATATGTGTGATATCTCCTCAACCTCTGGTTCTGTTTCGGGGAGAGTATACCATAACAAACGGACTGCTGCCCAATCTTCGGGCGAATGTATTATCAAAGTACTAGCCGCAGTTATAAATAAAAGAGGGCATGGCTCCCCACGAGCCACGCCCTCTGAAGAAATACCTGCTGTGATCAGGTGAGCGTCACTTAACCGTTACAGTAAGGTTCATACCCCCGTGTATGGTACAGAAGTATTCGTACGTACCGGCAGTAGTGAATGGCCCTAGTTCCATCGAGCCGCCAACCTGAACACTGACGTTCTGTGCTTTAGGGGCGTTAGGTTCCGCACCGGCTTTCGGTGTCGCGCCAGCCCAGGTGCCATTGGAGATGACGTGTGACTGGGATGAGGGATTTTGCAGCGTCAGTGTCTGACCTTTCGTCACATCTATTTTGGCCTGGAGAAAGGTCGAGGGTCCCATCTTGACCACCGGTCCCGTTGGAGCACCTCCCGTGTCTTTAATACTGCAGGCCCCGATCACTACGGTGAGCAGCGAGAGGCCAATCATTGCGAATAAGAACTTTTTTAACATAGGTATGCCTTCAAAAACCTCCTCAGGTTCTCTACTGTCTTCTTCTGTGGGATTGCTGGTCAGTATGCTATGTACAACCTTGCAGAAGGGATCATTCCTAACTATAGCAAAATATTGCAATTCTGGCAAAGTCCCACCCTCTGGCTCACTTTCATAAAAACTGATGCAACTGACCAGCGCCAGAGAGTCACCATCCCCACGCAGTATGCCAGACTCCTTTGACAATGAAGGAGCAAAGATAAAAGTGGCGAGGTGTTGGCTCGAAAATAAGCTACTGTACGCGTTGCTGTATTCACCCTGTTTCTACTAGAGAAAAAAGATACCCCGCTTAGCCTCTAGAGCTATGCGGGGTGGTCTCTATGGTATGGAAGGTAGCGCATACGGGATTCGAACCCGTGATCTCCGCCTTGAGAGGGCGATGTCCTAGGCCGCTAGACGAATGCGCCAAATGATGGTTCACTATGACAAGCCTCGTAACTCATCACGCGCCATATCATACCCTACCTTTAGATCTTTGTCAATAGGTAGAAAGCCTAGTTGTAGTGTGGGTCGCGGTTGCGAATACGCGCTAACCAGGCTACACTGGCTTCGTGTAATGGCTCTAACAGAGAATCAAAAAGCTCCTCCGTCGTCGCGCTACTCACTTCAACCGTCTCCTCATGCTCCTCCTCTCCCGTTTCCGGGCAGACCAGCGAATGGGCCGATGCAGCCAGGGTTACTACATCATCGTACACTTCCGGGTCCAGGTCTTCTTTGACATGGGAGAGCGATGCCAGTTTATGGATGACCATGGTTAAGTCATGAACGATTGCGCGCAGCTGCTCAATGTTACAGGCCATACCTTGCTCATCTACCTCGATTTGCCGCTCCAGGTAGTTGGAGATGTTAAAGGCCTCCTCATTGTTGTTGTCGAACCACTCGCCCTGCATGTGTCATGTCCTTTCTGCTATTTGGAGCAGACTGACTGAAATATTGGAGAATTTCAAAAAAAATATGGGTTATGTGAGAAATAATGTGCGCTTGTCTGGCAGGCGAACTCACTTTTACAATAGAGCGTAGTATAACCGATAGAGGTAGACTTTGCAATTTTGATGGTCCTTCAGTACTCTTTGGAGCGAAAATGATAGGGTAAGGTGCCGGAACCGCGATTTTGATTCCGGCACCGTGAAGCAAGGCTATTCGCCGCTGCTCTGCGATCTCAGGTCGATGAAGATGAGTTGACCTTTATACATGAAGTGGAATGCCAGGCGTGTCCAGCCAGCGGGCCAGCAGGGATTGGTAGTATAACCGGACTCTGTAATACGCAATCCGGCAAAGCCCAGAATAGCAGCTTGCCAGACCGCTCCTGCACAGGCCAGGTGGATGCCTTCTGGCGTGTTTCCGCGCAGGTTCTCCAGATCTATCAGAGCTCCCTGCATAAACTGTTTGTAGGCGATGCCCGCCAGTTCGAGCTCACAGGCCAGAATGGTATGCAGCGCTGGCGTCAACGAGGAGCCATAGAGATGATCTGTGATAGGGTAGTAATAATCCCAGTTGGCCTGCTTCGTCTTGCGATCGAAATCCTGAATCACTGCGGTCAGGAGCATGAGAACATCGGCCTGCTTGACAATCTGGTACCGTTGTACCTCTTGCATGCCAAGAATCGCCTGGTATGAGTCTTTGCGCCCTCGGAACCTCTCCTGCGCCAGCGACCCCAGCCGGAA
>JAFMRP010000700.1 GCA_017354095.1 Ktedonobacteraceae bacterium | reverse complement strand
ACGCAGTTAGAGACAGCGGCGAGACTGATCGATCGCTGGCTAGCATACAGGGTTTATGCTGATCGTCTCCCCGGGCTCGCGCTCGGTATTGTCTATCAGGACCGGGTGATCTTCAGCAAGGGATATGGTTACGCGAATATGGAGAAGCAGACCGCGACCACCGATACAACCTGCTACAGGATTGCCTCATTCTCAAAGATCTTTACCGCGCTGGCCGTGCTGCAATTATTTGAGCAGGGGAAGCTGGGCCTGGATGATCGCGTGCAGCAGCATCTGCCCTGGTGTACCTCTGAACAGGCCCCGGAGACAGCGCGCATGACGATACGGCAGTTGCTGACGCATACCTCCGGGCTTGAGCGCGATGGCGATACGCCGCACTGGGTCGATTACCAGTTTCCTGACCTGGCACAGATCCAGCGGCACATCGCGGAGGGCGCGATGATCTATGCACCGGCAGAGGCGTGGAAATATTCGAACTATGGCTATACGCTGCTGGGCGCGATCATCGAAGCGGTATCCAGGCAATCGTACGCCGACTACGTTGATGAGCATATTGCCAGGCAACTTGGCCTGACGCACACCGCGCCAGTATTGGCCGATGAGATCATAGAGCGGCTCGCGCTCGGCTATAGCCGCGACCTGCCCGAACAGAAGCGAGAGCCCTTCCCCCATATTGAAGCGCATGTGATGGCTTCGGCGACCGGATTTTCATCGAATGTGCGCGACTTCTGCCAGTTTATGATGGCGCAGTTCGATGGGGATACGCGATTGCTGACGGACGAGACGAAGCGCGAGATGCGGCGTGTTCAATGGCTGCGAGAGGGCTTCGATGCCGACTGGTGCCTGGGCTTTGAAACGTGGAAGATCAACCAGAGGCGCATTTACGGACATGGAGGAAGCTATCAGGGATACCGGTCGCGCTTTGCCGTTGATCCCGAGCATAAGATTGGCCTGGTAATCTTTGTCAACGCCATGGATGGGCCCGCGCACAGCCTGGCGGATGGAGCGTGGCAGATCATTGACCACGTCATCACACATTTCGCGGATTTTGAGCAGGTAGACTCCCCAGTTAGCAATAGCGAGAGGTACGAGGGGCTATTTAGAAACGTCTGGGGAGATACGACGGTCGTGACTATAAGCAACAGCCTGCTGCTTTACAACTCGGGAGCGCAGAGTCCAGTGGCTGAATTTTGCCAGTTGCGCCACGACCAGGACGACCGGTTTACCATGATTAGCGGCAATAATGTCGGCTCGATTGGCGAGCCGGTGCGCTTTGAATGCGATGAACAGGGCATCGCGCAGCGAGTGTTTGTCGGGTCGAATTCTGCCGCGCGCTTCGAGCTGGAGTGAGAAAACATTGAAATACGTCGCTATCTGGTGTTGAGATCTGGCGGGGCGAATCGTCAAACAGTAGGAGATGAGGAAGGAGGTTGAAAGATTGATGGAACCATTCGTGCAAACTGTTGAGACGCTCTACACCCTGTATCATCGCGATATTGTGCGTTTCTTCGCCAATCACCTGCCTGACCGCGAGAGCGCCTGGGATCTCTGCCACGAAGTGTTTCTGCGGCTTTTGCTGACACAGGCTGCGGGCGTCACGCTGGAATATCCCCAAAGATGGTTGATGCGAGTCGCGAAAAATTTATTGATTGATACATACAGGCAGCGCGCATCCTCCATAGTGCTACCGGACTCGCAGGTAAGCGAGCACACAATGCTGGCCGAGGATGTTACGACCTTCTGGGAGCTGCTAGAACGGAAAGAGGTGCTGCGTGACGTAGAGGACGCGCTGCGTAATATGCCAATGAAATATCGCCACCTGTTCATCTGGCGCGAGATTGAATGCCAGACGCTCCAGGAACTCACCCTGCACTGCAATACAACAGAGGCGGTACTCTCAACCGAATTATGGCGCGCGCGTAAGCTTTTTCAGAAAGCATACCTACGCCAGCGCTTCAGGGACCTGCTCAAGGCTGATGAGGAGATTTTTGAGCATCTGGAATCGCTGGTACCGTTCAAGCTGGCGAACTCACCGGATGTACAGTTGCAGCGTATCGGCACGCGTGTGCGCGACTACTTTGAGCAGATAGCACCACGTTGGGATACCTATGTTGCCAGCGCTTACGAGAGCGATCTAAGTGAACGACTGAGCAGGCTGCTCCCCTGGCAGCAAGACATGCAGGTGCTCGACGCGGGAACCGGGACAGGCTACCTGGCGGAGATCGTGGCACCACTGGCCGGCGAGGTGATCGGCGTGGACTGCTCTCAGGCGATGCTGAGCCACGCCAGCGAAAAATTGGCTGTGGCGGGCCATCGACATGTGACGCTGCGTGAAGGAACAGCCGAACGGCTGCCGCTGGCGAGCGCATCCGTTGACGTGGCCATGTGCCACATGCTGCTGCACCACGTCGTCAGCCCACGCAGCGCATTGGACGAGATGATGCGCGTTGTGCGGCCCGGTGGCTACCTGCTCATTATCGATGCTAACGCGCATCAACAGCCGTGGACGCTAGAAGAATTTGGCGATGTCCACTATGGGACGGATCGTAAAAAACTGAAAAAGCGCCTGGCCGCTGCCGGAATGAAGTTATTGCAGGAGGAGGAAGCCGGTATCTCTCGCTCGGGCAGCACTGTAGGCCGCGATGCCATCTTTTCAAATTTTCTGCTGCTCTATCAACGTCCCCAGGATGCAGCGACAAGAGAGGCGAGGCAACTCATTTCAGTGAAGGAGTGATAGATGAACGATGAGAGCATGCCCGAACGGGCCGAGCGGCGGCAGTTGCGGCGTGTATTGAATCTGCGCGAGGCGGTAGCGCTTGGCATTGGGGGTACCATTGGCGGCGGTATTTTTGTGTTGATCGGGAGCGCGATCGGGCTGGCGGGTCCGGGCGCGCTGCTCTCCTTCGGACTGGCTTTTCTGGCCTCACTGCTGATCGCCTTGCCCTATGCCGAACTGGCCTGCCGCTATCCGCTGGCCGGGGGAGGCTATGCCTTTGCCAGGGCGCAACTGGGGCAGCACTGGGGCTTTCTGATGGGCTGGGATTACTGGGGTGCCTATATTTTCGTCAGCGGCTACGTCACGCTGGGATTTGGCGGTTATCTGCACAGCCTGTTGAGCATTCCGCCGCTTGTAGGCGCGTTGGGACTGGTGGTCTTCTGCACGGCGATTAATCTGTTGGGTGTCAAGCTTTCGGGCCGCGTGCAGAGCATTGTCGTCCTGCTGGTGCTGGTGACACTGCTGGTTTTTGGCCTGTTTGGCCTGCTGCACCTCAACTTGAGCAACTTCACGCCGCTGCTGCCTAATGGAGGAGGGGGAGTTATCAGCGCCGCGCTGCTGGCTTTCCTGGCCTTTGGCGGCTTCGACATGGTCGCAGCGGCTGGAGAGGAGATTCACCGACCGGAGCGCACGCTACCACTGGCCATTCTGCTCACGCTCGGCGGAGTTCTGGGGATCTATCTGCTGGTGACCTTTGTGGCCGCGGGAATGCTGCCCTGGCATGTGCTGGGCACGTCGACGGCACCACTGGCGGAGACGGCGGTTCTCATCTTTGGACCAGCCGGGCAACAGTTTATAGCGATCGCGGCCATCCTGACCACCGCTGCGACCGCCAATGCCGTCCTGGTGGTCACTTCGCGTATCTCTTTCGCCATGGCACGCGACGGCCTGCTGCCAGCGTTTCTCTCGGCGGTACAGCCGCGCACCAGCGTGCCCTGGGCCGCCATCCTGCTAAACGGTGTTCTGCTGGCGCTGATCACGCTCATAGGCTCTGTCTCGCTGGTCGCGGCCATCGGCGGCTTTCTGTACGTGCTGCACTTTGTTTTTCCGCTGGTGGTGCTGGTGCGTTCACGCCTGCGCGGAGAAGCCACACCGGCATTT
>JAFMRP010000699.1 GCA_017354095.1 Ktedonobacteraceae bacterium | reverse complement strand
GACGGTGGTGCTTGCGGGACATCCTGGATCACACTGTTGGTCCGGCTCGCAGCGCGAGTATCAAATCGATCTTTGGCGTTACCCGCCCTGCTAGTAGTCCACCCTTTTTCATGCGCGGTGGTGCGCCAGGGCGCATGACCCACTGTTAGGAAACTCCTTCTCATGCATGTGTTAGGATAAGAACCAAAGGAGTTCAAGCTGACACTTGTCAAAAGGAGCAGAAAGATGACATGACACTCCCAAAACGAGTTTTCCATCCCCGAAGAAACGGTCCGTATCGCGCGGGCAGCCTATCCCAAAGGCAATCTCTCCATGCAGATGCATGACGCGTTAGGAACCATTTACCAAAACGAATCTTTCGCTCATTTATTTCCGCAGAACGGGCGTCCGGCTGAAGCGCCATGGCGGCTCGCGTTCATCACAGTGGTCCAGTTCCTAGAGGGACTCCCGGATCGACAAGCCGCCGATGCAGTGCGAGGGCGAATCGATCTGAAGTATGCTTTGGGCTTAGAATTGAGCGATCCCGGCTTTGACGTTCCCATTTTATCGGACATACGCCGCGCGCCTGATAGATCAGGGAGCAGAGCAACTCTTGTTGGATGCCATGCTGGTTCTATTTAAAGAGCAGGGGTGGCTCAAGGAACGTCAGCGCCAACGAACAGACTCTCCCCATGTGCTGGCGAAAGTGCGAGCGATTCATCGGCTCATATGCGTCGGGGAGGCGATGCGCTTTGCGCTCAACAACCTCGCTATCGTTGCTGGAGACTGGGTATTGGCCCATAGCGACCCAGAGTGGCTTGACCGCTACGGGCATCGTATCGAGGAATCCCGCCTCCCACGCAGTCAGCAGGATCGTCAGACGATAGCTGAACAGATCGGTCGGGATGGTTCACAGTTGTTGAATGATCTGTATGCGCCAGAGGCACCTGCCTTTTTACGTGAGATTCCAGCAGTTCAAATCCTGCGCCGCGTCTGGATCCAAAATGACGTCTGGGTTGAGGGCCAACTCAGCTTTCGCGGCAATGAGGATCTTCCTCCAGGCAAGCAGTTCATCAACTCCCCTTATGACCAAGAAGCTCGCTATGGGAAAAAGCGCGAAACGCGATGGACTGGCTACAAAGTGCATCTCACCGAAACCTGCGAAGACGATGCCCCTCATCTCATCGCGCATGTGACTACCGTCGCTGCTGCCATCACTGATGAAGCCATGACCGAAACGATCCATGCCGAGCTTGAGCAGACGAAGCTCACCCCACGTCAACATGTACTCGACTCAGGCTCTATTACCGCACCCATTCTGGTCAGTAGTCAGCAGCAGTACGGAATTGAAGTGATCGGTCCTGCACGCGGTGATGTCAAGTGGCAAGCCAACACCGAGGGAGGCATCGATGCTAGCCAGTTCCACATCGATTGGGAACAAAAGCTTGCCATCTGTCCCACTGGGCAACGTAGTATCAATTGGACTCCTGCCATCGACGACCGGAAAAATGAGGTGATCAAGATCAAGTTCTCCACCACCGATTGTGGTCGCTGTCCACGCCAGGTCGACTGTATCCGCTCGGAAAAAAAGTCGAAGCGACGCACCATCACTGTCCGGCCCCAGGCCCAACACGAAGCGCTGCAAGCCGCCCGTCGTCGGCAAAAGACGGCAGCCTTTCCTCGCCAATATGCCCTGCGAGAAGGCATCGAAGCGACGATGTCTCAAGGGGTGCGAGCCTTTGGCATGCGACGCTCCTGTTATCTTGGCTTGGCCAAAACGCATTTACAACATCTTAGCATTGCCGCTGCAATCAATCTAGTGCGTGTGGGGGCATGGCTCGATGGAGATGATCTTGCTCCCACACGCATCTCGGCTTTCCAAAAACTTTGCTTTGCTGCTTAAAGAGGTTTCCCAACAGTGTAAAGAGTGAGCCAGAACCACTTCGTAGGGTATTTACCAACAGGTGCATACGTACGTACTAACAGAGGCAGGAGATACAATCCCGCTTCATCAACGAACATGATCGTTCTGCCTTCTTGCTGGGCTTTTTTTTAGCTCCGGCCATCGCTTCTCTTTCCAGGTCTTGATGGCTTCTTCGTCTCGCTGTGTGGCCCGCTCGATCGGCTGCTGCACACTCTGCTTGATGTGTTTGAGCAACCGGCTCATATGAGCTGGATGATACCTCACCCCAAACTGCTTTTTGATCAGTGCTGCTACCCGCTCTGTCGTCCAGATTTGTCCTTGAAAACCATGGGCCTCTGCGCCCTGCTCCAACAGCGCCGGAAGCTGTTCCAACTGCTCTTTTGTGAGCCGCGCCCCAGGCCCTGCAGCGATTTTCCCGCGTAATCCTTCTTCTCCTTGCTCTCGTCCCTGTTTCATCCATTGGCTCACCGCCCCCTCGGTCACGCCGAAAGCTTCTGCGATCTTTCTTTGGCTCCATCCTTGCTGCACCAGGTCCCATGCTCGGCGGCGGCGCCACTCTTTCCAATCTCCTCGATGTTCGTCAGTTCTTCTCATCCCTCCAGTCTATCATACTTTAGCACGTTGCGTAGAGATCAGTAAGGACCCAAAGCCCAATTCGTCGAGCCACGCTGGAGGAGTTGGGCGGCATTGCCCGCGGGTTGCGCAACGAACTGATCCAGGATGCTATCTGGAAACAAGTGACAGAGAAGGAGTTGGGAGGAAAAGAGCGTGCCCTCTTGCAAACATACCATACCATATGGTATGCTCTGAAGAAGAGAAATATGTTGAGCAAAGGGGGAACAGGTTATAGTGCATCTCACTAGGCGCCAATGGCTTGAAGAAGGGCTCGCCCTGCTGGAAGAAGCAAGTGCCGAAGCTCTCACGATCGAGTCCTTGACCAGCCGACTTGGCGTGACCAAAGGGTCCTTTTACCATCATTTCACCAATTACCAGGACTTTAAACAGGGGTTGCTCTCGTTTTGGGAAGAAGAAGGAACGCTTCGTATCATTCACTGGGCAGAACAGGAGGCTTCCCCACCAGAAAAGTTGGCACGGGTGATGCGAGCGAGCTTACCCCCTTCCCGACTCGATGTGGCTCTGCGTGCCTGGGCCTTACAAGACGACCAGGTGCGTGTGTATCAGCAGCGGATCGACCAGCAGCGGCTGGCGTATCTTGAATCGGTGGTCTTTGCCGCCAGGGCCGATCGTCTCTATGCCCAGCGACTTGCCAGACTCCTCTATAGTCTCTACGTGGGTAGCCAGCACCTTCTCCCCCCCATCCAAGGTGAGGATCTGGGTGCTTTGTACCAGTTCGTCCAACAGTGGTTTATCAAGGAGAGCCAGCAATGTTTGTCGTGATCTATACCCATGGCCCAGCGTGGCAGATCGGGAAAACCGTGATGGAGCAACCCTTCTTTCGCGAACACAGTCGGTATATGAAACGTTTTTTTCTGGCCAATCAACTCCTCATGGGCGGTCCTTTCTTAGACCATCAAGGAGGCCTGGGGATTCTCGAGGTCGAGGTCGAAGCGCAGGCGCAGGACATCGTCGCACACGATCCCTTTGTGCAGGCACGGGTGCTTGAACCTCACCTGCATCCCTGGCATGCCTATTTTAATCAGTATCAAGCTCGCAGTGCTCCATCCGGACGCTGATGCGAAAGAGCCCATCGACGAGAAGCGGATAGGGAGTCAGGGGAAAGCAATTGTCCATGGATGCCACAAAAGATGGGAACCGAAGAGGTATGGAGAACACTGGCGAAAGACCGTGTGAGAGGAGTCCTGCTTCCGCGAGAAGCGATCAATGGACGTCCTCTCGCGACAAGGAGGACGTATGGCCCTTTCTCCCGATGGCAATGAACACGAAGCATGACACTGCTGCTTCATTGGGTACTTGCTTCGTACCAGGGGATATGCTGTCCTTCGTCGAGAGACAGG
>JAFMRP010000106.1 GCA_017354095.1 Ktedonobacteraceae bacterium | reverse complement strand
AGTCATCACCAACCAGCTGGCAGATAGTCAGGGTGAGAGCCAGCATGCTGTGCAATTAGCGCTGACCGATGCGTTGCGTAACAATCCCCAGGTGATTTTCGCGCCATTGGATGCTGATGATGCCATCAATCTGGCACAGGCTATTGCGAAGCTACCAACGGAGCGGCAGCCCACATTGCTGGTTGGTGGTGGGCTCGTGCAGCCTCCAGCGTTACAGCAGCTGGCACAATGGGCACGTACACAACAGCTGGCACTACCACATATCTATATCGTGGCTGCGTCTGCCGCCCGGCCACCTATCGGGAGTGACTGGCAGAAGCAGTTTTATGCTGTCTTTTGTACATTATTCGCCCATCCTGGCAGCTATTGCAGCGGAGCTGCCATACTGGAGCAGGGGGCACTGCTTTTTGGAGATGGCATCGCGCTGCTCACGAAGGGTCTGGGTACGAGCACTAATGCCGGACAGCTACCAGACGCACGGCAATTGATCAAACGTCTCAAAGGAACCAGTCTGGCGGGAGTGAGCGGCGAGATAACATTGCAACTGCGCAATGATGTACTGATCACGAATACAAAAGCAACGCCAGTGATACTGGCGTTGCAGCAGGATGGCAGTATCCAGGTGACGGGCTAATGCTCACGCGACAATTCTGCTGGCATTGAACGTCTAAGCTGTGGATGCGTTTCCACGCCAGGAACCGTGGGAGTGCATCCACTATCGGCGCAATCGCGCAGGGCCTGTTTAGAAACGGAGGCAGAGGAAGCGAAGGGCAACCTCAAGGGCCCTGCCACCCCACTCACCTCTCCTTGCCCCTACAGATATATGGCGGGCTTTGTAGCGCGAAAGCGTAGTAGCCCAGCGATACCGATGACGACAAACAGTAGCGAGAAGCAGGCGATGCCCAACGGCACGCTCATCCACTGGTAGAGCGGAGCTGCCAGCAGCAGGCCAAGCATGCCTCCCGTGTTGCTCACAGCCTGATCGAGGCTATAGACCTTGCCGAGGTGGTGAGATGGAATATCCATCTGAATCATCATTGTATAGGGGATATCGCCCATCGGGCCGCCAATGGAAGCCAAAGCCGAACTTAACAATACCAGTGGGAGATAGGGCGTCGCTACCATCAACAGGAAACCGCCGCCAACGATGAGCTTTCCCAGCATCATGGTACGCATACGGCGCTTGATGACCAGATGGCTCACGACGACATTGCTCAAAACGTTCACCGTTCCGTAGGCGCCAACGATCAAGCCATACGTACCAACGCCACTTTTGAGCACCTGATCAGCGAACAGTGGTACTCCGATTACAAAAGCAGCGCTCCAGGCCAGGTTGATAATGCCCATAGAGAGCAGCGTCCAGCGGAGTTCCGGGTGGCCGCGCACGAGGCTGAAGGCCTGCGCCAGGTCACCGATGATACCGCTGACACCGAGCCTGGTGGGTTTGCCTGGATCTGGCTGCCAGGCAAACGCGCTGCCTATGAAAAAGGTCGCCAGGGCCGAGATGAGAAAGCTCACCGCGTCGAGCGTCAGGAAATGCGCCAGCGGGATGAAGAGTACCAGCAGGCCAGCCAGGCTGGGGCTGAGCGCGCGGGCCAGCCGGCGCGTGGTATCCATCAGGCCATTGGTGGCCTGGAGCAGGCGTGGATCGCCGGCTAAGGCGGGGAGGCTGGCCTGCAAGGCGGGATTGAAGAGAGCGCTCAAGCCGCCAACCACGATCGCAACCAGCACCAGGTACCAGAGTTGCAGCGTGCCCCACTGCGCCAACCAGGGCAGCATACCCACGGCTAGAGCGCGCAGCAGGTCCACCACGATCATCGTCGTACGCCGATTCCAGCGGTCCGCATACACTCCTCCGAGCAGGCCACAACAAAACGCTGATCCGACCTCCGCCGCAATCACAATGCTCCCAGAGCTGCCCGCTACTTTGACCGCAATCCACACTACCGCGATCTGATAGAAATAATCGCCCATGGCCGAGAGGACCTGGCTTCCCCACAGCAGGGCCAGATGTCGGTGCCGCAACACATTAAGAAACAGCATGTTCAATCTTTCTATGTGGCTATACGAAGTAAGAAGGGATAATGAACTTGTTCGGCGGTCTGCAGTGTTCCGTATCTGCCCCAGGACAGAGGGCAACGCCATATAAATCCTGTGTCATGTATTATTTGTCCTTTCAATACCCGTTATTCTGCCCATTAAATGTACTTGATGTGTTATTATTATGCAAGGCAATATTTTCTATACTTACTATCGAATTTTTTTATAGGTAACACCATGTGCAAGTTTTTTCCGCCGCCGCTGGCGGCAAAGTGGTGAAGAGTTGGGGACACCCCCTGCTCTTATTCCGACCGCCAACGTTGCTGCGCAGCTACGCTTCGCGTCATCTGACGGCAAGGCGTTCCCGCTGCGCGGTCAGGCGGTCGGAGAGGAAGTACCCCGCCAGGGGCGTTGCCCCTGGACCCCACTCCGAATAATTTGCACACCAAGTTATAGGTTAGCGACGTGGATATTGATCAGTTACGAACGTTCGAGCGTGTTGTACGTGAGGGGAGCTTCAGCCGGGCAGCACGCTCACTTGATATCAGCCAGCCAACGATCAGTGCCCGTATTCAAGCATTGGAGCAGGAGGTTGGCGGGGCGCTTTTGCAGCGAGGAGGTCGTACAATAGCGCTGACCGAGCGGGGGGAGAGTTTTCTGCCTTACGCCCGGCAAGCGATTGCGGTTTTGAGCGAGGGGATCGAGGCAGCGCAGCAGACACGATCAGGACGGCGCGGGCGCATATCTATCGGCACGATGCCATCGTTAGCGGGCAGTTTGCTTAGCAGCACCATCGAGCGTTTTCACCGTGCGCACCCACAGGTGGAACTGTTTGTAGAGACGGGGCATAGCTATCAGATCACAGCGATGCTCATGGACGGCATCGTCAAGCTCGGGCTGATCTCTTATCCTTTTTTCAATCCAGCGCTACGGGCACTGCTTCGTTTCCGCGAACCGATACAGCTGATGGTTGCGGCAAACCACTCACTTGCCGGGCGTGGCCAAATCACGCTAGAGGAATTGCGGCAGTCAGGAGAGCCTATCTATACAGTCAGATGGGGACCTTCAGCAGATTCGGAGCTTTCTCAATTAATGAGGAGCAATGAGCCACCGATGCATCTGCCGATTGACACCGTACGACATCTGCTGTTGAGCAGGCCAGGGGCAGCCTGGCTGACACGGACAACGGTCGCGCAGGATATCGCAGCCGGTCGCATCGTCCCCCTGACGGTAAAGGATATTCCAGCCAGTTTTCGCGATAGCGTCCTGGTACAGCATGTGCATAGTGGGCCACTCTCCTCCGCGACCCGCAAATTTATAGATATAATGCAAGAAGTAGCCAGGGAAAGCTCCACTTTTCTACTGGAGCAGTAAGAAGGAAGGATTCTCTAAGCAGCCACATTTTGAGGCTGATAGCAACAGAAATGAGCATCGAAAGATCCCGCGAGGGGGAACAAACTGAACAGGGATCAGGGGAACAGAGGGAATTGTTCAACCTAGTCCGAGCAGAAGCAGCCTCGAACAGAGCGATGGAGAGCCAGCCCGAGCCATCCGTAGAACACAGTGAAGAGTTGCGTAACTTTCCCGAAGGCAGCGAACCTGGGCGTCTGAATCTATGGCATCCCTGGGAGGTACTTATCTGGCAAGCGGGATTTGGCATGGAGCCTCCTGAAGTCACTGGTGGCATCCGCTACAGAAAAGATGCTGAAGATGAGAGGAGCTTAGACAGGAGAGGCATTGAAAATGAAGGGTTTACATGGGTAGCGGTAGAGGAAATTTTCCCGATACATCAATTACCCAAACAAAAGGCGATAGATCAGGCACCGCCGGAGGCGCCTAACCCTATACGCAACCTTGCCGAGAGTATTCTTACACACGGCTACGAACTCTATCCTAAAGACATCGATATTGAAGGGAAGAGAGAGCCTCCTATTACAGCACTAAGGCTCTCCAACGGTGATCTAATGTGCGTGGGTGGACAGCACCGCATCGTTGCATTGGCAATGTTGGGAGAGAGAGAGATCCCCGTCAAGTTCCAAAAGCCAGAAGATGAGCCACTTGTATTTATTAGAGCAGTGCTGATGGGCAACCTTTCTGGACTATATCCCACAGAAGGCTGGTCATCGAAAGGGTTAGAGGAGTTAAGAGAAGCACTAAGGGGCAACTTAGACGGACTACGCCTCACAGAAGGCTGGTCACAAGAAAGCATCGACCAGTTCAAAGCAGCGTTGAAACCAGGGGATCTGGAAAAATTCGACAGGACGACTAGATCCTGGACGCCCAGAGAAGCACCGCGCCTCTATGAACACTGGCAAAAGCAGGGCATGAAACCAGGCCAGATGATAGAGCACATGCAAAGGGTTGGGCTGTCAGAAGGAGTAATAGAAGCCTGGAGGGAGAGGTTGAGGGAGTATGGTATCACACCACCTGGTAGGGAAACCGCTATGTAACAAATGCCCATAGGACAAGGAAGAGTCATGTACGTTTTCGACGATTTATACAAAAGTGTTTTGTTGAGGGTTGACAAATATTTCTGAGGTGGTGTATTCTCGTGGCATGTGTATTTCGCACACACGGCGGAGTGCTCCAGCGAAGTGGCTGTTGAGCTTCTTTCGTGCAAAAAAAGTATTATTTTTGAAAGGGGCAGAGTAGATTATTATGTCGGCCACGTTCTTTTTTGCGCACAATGCAGCACTGACGTGTTCAGATTGCGCCGAACGTAGGGCCGCTATGCCCCAGCGTGCGACAATGGCTTATGCTATGGGTAGTATGTCTGCATGCATCAGAATTATGAAAACCGGCGTTGTGGCGCCGGTTTCTTTGTTTGTCCTTGTTCTCGTTAGTGTAGTAGTTCGCAGCCTTGTGGGCCTTCTTAGCCTGGTTAGCCTTATTAGCATTCTCGTCCTTACGGGCCTTACCAGACTCGTAGGGCTAGTAAGTCTGGTAAGGTTGAAAGAGATGTTAGCCACAGGAACTGCGATGGGAGATTAACGGGAGCAAAGACGCAACCGAATCCAGAGAAGGTAACCTGAAAGGGGCCTCCCAATGCGGGATGGCCCTTTTTGTTTATTCATTTTTTTCAGGAGGAATTATGGCAATCGCAGCAAAGATTATCCAGCAGCCGGAGAACACGTCAAGTCAACAAGACGGCAAAGAACTGGCAGGCAGTCATATCCTGTGTGAGGCGTTGATTCGAGAAGGAGTGGAACTGCTTTATGGTTATCCCGGGGGAACGATCATGCCCTTCTATGACGCGCTCACAGCATATCCTGCTTTGCATCACGTGCTAGTGCGGCACGAGCAGGCAGCAGCGCACGCCGCGGATGGTTACGCGCGCGCGACGGGCAAAGTTGGCGTCTGTGTAGCGACCAGTGGTCCTGGAGCGACGAATCTGGTTACCGGCCTGGCGACTGCTTTTATGGACTCCACACCTATCGTCGCGATTACCGGGCAGGTAGCCTGGTCATTGATCGGGCGTGATGGTTTCCAGGAGACCGATATTCTGGGTATTACGCAGCCCATTACCAAGCATAATTTCCTGGTGCGAAACGCGGCAGAGCTGGCAGATATCGTCCATGAAGCATTCCGCATTGCCCGTAGTGGCCGGCCCGGGCCGGTACTGATCGACGTACCCAAGGATGTGCAGTTCCAGAAGACAAAATACTATCCATCCGCCTCGATTACCTCAGAGGAATACCTGCGGCGGGCGCAGGCCAATGTTGAGCAGCCATCGGACTATCTGATCACGCAGGCGGTACAACTGATTGAGCGAGCGCAACGGCCGCTGATCATGGCGGGGCATGGAGTTATTCTATCAAACGCATATGAAGAGCTGAAGGGATTCGCTGAAAAGAGTGGTATCCCGGTCGTTGCCACCCTGCTGGGCCTGAGCTGCTTCCCTGAGACGCATCCATTGTACCTGGGGATGCCTGGTATGCATGGTCCTGCGCACGTCAATCACGCAATCGGCCAGGCGGATCTGATTGTGGGAGTTGGGCTGCGTTTCGACGATCGTGTGACCGGAAAAGTCAGCGAATTTGCGCCCAAGGCAGAGATCATCCATATCGACATTGACGCCTCTGAGATGCACAAAGTCAAAGTGGCCACCGTGCCCATCGTCTCAGATGCGAAGGTCGCGCTGGCGGCGCTCACCAAGGCTATTCCGGTGTGTGACAAGAGCGACTGGCTGCGGGAAGTGCGGTCCTGGCAGCAGGCTGCCGAAGAGCGGGTGCAGCACATCCAGGCCGATGATGATATGCCTGATCCCACCAGCATACTGGAAGCCATTCGTAAAGTCACTGATGGCCAGGCCATTATCGTCAGTGATGTTGGGCAGCACCAGATGTGGACTGCGCGTCATTACACCTGGACGCGTCCTAACAGCCAGATTACCTCTGGTGGCCTGGGCACGATGGGCTTCTCCCTGCCAGCGGCGATGGGCGCAAAAATGGGCCTGCCGGCTGAGCCAGTGTGGGCCATTGCGGGCGATGGATGCATTCAGATGAACATCCAGGAACTGGCGACATTACAGCAGGAAGGTGTAGCTGTAAAGGTCGCGATTATGAATAACGGCTACCTTGGTATGGTGCGCCAATGGCAGGAATTCTTCCACTCGCGCAACTATTCGGAGACGCCGATCAGCGGCCCTGACTATGTGAAACTGGCGGAGGCCTATGGTATTACCGGCATTCGCGTCACGCGACGCGACGAGGTTGAGAGCGCAGTCAGACGCGCTATGGAGATCGAGGGCAGCGTTATTATCGAATTCATTATCGAGGCTGAAGCGAACGTTTATCCGATGGTCGCTCCCGGCTCCGCTATTACCAATATGATTGAAGAGACTACGGAGAACTTCTAAACATGACTACTGATACCGCTCCCACTTATCGCCCGGGACAATCTGATTTGCCGCCAGAAAAAGCGAGCGCACATACACTTATTATCCTGGTTGAGGAAAGGCCTGGAACCATTGACAGGGTGGTTGGTGTGCTGCGCCGTCGCCGGGCCAATATGCAGACGCTTGTGTTAGGGCATAGTGAGGCGCCCAATGTTGTGCGCATCACCGTGGTAGTGAACGACTCCGAAGTGGGAGTTGACCAGCTTGTTGAGCAATTACGCAAGATTGTTGATGTACGCCAGGTTGTATGCGCCACCGCAGAGCAGTCAGTGACGCGCGAACTGGCACTGATTAAAGTGAGCAGCACGCCGGAGAGCCTGCGTAAGATTATCGAGCTTGGTCAGTTGTCCGGTGCGCACGCCATAGATATCGCTGATGGCAGTGTTACGCTGGAAGTATCGGGCAATGAAGATAAAGTAGACAGCTTAATCGAGCAGTTGCAGCCGTTTAGTATTCGCGAGGTGGCGCGTTCGGGGCGTATTACGATGCAGCGCGATACGTCCACAAAGGATGCCAGGTAAGTATATACGTCGATAGGGCGACGTGAGCATCATAAACAGGGTTTCGCAGAAATTGTTTGTTTTATTCTAAGGAGAAAATATACATATGGCACGCATTTATTACGATACAGACGCAAATCTGGAGCTTATCCAGCAGAAACGCATCGCCATTATCGGTTATGGCGCGCAGGGCCGTGCCCACGCGTTAAATATACGCGATAGTGGTTGCGATCTGGTAATTGGTCTACCGGAGGGCAGTAAGAGCCGGGCCAAAGTGGCAGCGGATGGATTGCGCGTCCTGACGCCCGCCCAGGCAGCCGAGCAGGCAGATGTGATTATGATCCTCATCCCTGACGAGCTGCACCGGCAAGTATTTGAGCGCGACATCAGGCCAGGTCTGGCGGCAGGAAAAATGTTGATGACCGCGCATGGTTTCAGCATTCACTACTCGCAGATCGTGCCGCCCGCCGATGTCGACGTAGCGATGATCGCGCCCAAGAGTCCTGGCAACATGGTAAGGCGCATGTTCGAGGAGGGCGCGGGCGTTCCTGGCCTGATCGCAGTACACCAGGATGCCAGTGGAGAGGCGCACGCCGTAGCGCTGGCCTACGGGCGTGCGATTGGCTGCACGCGTGCTGGAGTGCTGGAGACCACCTTCAAAGAAGAGACCGAGACCGACCTTTTCGGCGAGCAGGCGGTGTTGTGTGGTGGAGTTACGGCGTTGATCCAGGCTGGATTCGAGACGCTGGTGGCGGCTGGCTACCAGCCGGAGTCCGCGTATTTTGAGTGTATGCATGAGATGAAGTTGATTGTTGATCTGCTCTACCAGGGCGGTATGGAGTTGATGCGCGACACCATCAGCAATACTGCTGAATATGGTGACTATGTTACCGGTCCGCGCCTGATTACCAGCCAGGTCAAGGAAGAGATGGGACAGATCTTAAAAGAAATCCAGAACGGTACTTTTGCGACGCGCTGGATTCTGGAGAACCAGGCCGGGCAGCCTGGCTTCCGGGCGATGCGCAGGGCAGCCGCCGAGCATCCAATTGAGCAAGTTGGCAAAGAGCTGCGCGCAATGATGCCCTGGCTGCAGCCGGCAAAGAAGCAGGAAGAAGCCAAAAAGTAGCGGGCGCGGGGGGTAGACGGGCTGGCAGGATGCCGGCCCCAACCGCTGCTCGAAGGTCTTGAAGGAGGACACAAAACCATGGGAGACCCTGCTGTAGTAAAAATTTTTGACACGACGTTGCGTGATGGTGAACAGTCCCCGGGGGCGACGATGACACTTGAGGAGAAGCTGCAGATAGCGGAACAGCTTATGCGGCTCAAAGTTGACATCATCGAGGCTGGTTTTCCGGCTGCCTCCCCGGGTGATCTTTTATCGGTCAAAGAGATAGCGCGTTACACGCGTGGTGCAGCTGTTGCCGGGCTTGCTCGTGCGAACAGTAACGACATCGACGCGGCGTGGGAAGCAGTACGGGAGGCGGAAAAGCCAGTAATCCATGTGTTTCTTGCGACCTCTGAAATCCATCTTGAGCACAAGTTGCGTATGAGTCGCGAGGAGGCGCTGCAGCAGGTAAAAATGGCGATCGAGCATGCTTACAGGCTCTGCCCTACGATCGAGTTTTCGGCAGAAGATGCGACGCGCAGTGATTGGGATTATCTGTGCAGGGTGTTTGAGGTAGCCATCAAGGCTGGCGCGACCACTATTAATATCCCCGACACCGTCGGCTACACGATGCCTGAGGAGTACGGAGCGCTTTTTCGTTATGTGCGAGAGCGTGTAGCCGGTATTGAGAATGTCACGTTAAGCGCCCATTGCCATGATGACCTGGGTATGGCTACGGCTAATACCCTGGCGGCTATACGAGCGGGCGCACGCCAGGTCGAGGTCACCATCAATGGTATTGGAGAGCGGGCAGGAAACACCGCGATGGAAGAGATCGTGATGGCACTGCGCACGCGCCCGGAGGCGTTCGGGCATATTGATACGGGTATTGAGGCTAGGGAGTTGCTGGCTGCCAGCCAATTGCTCAGTCGTCTGACGAGCCTGCCCGTGCAGCCCAACAAGGCTATTGTGGGGGCCAACGCCTTCGCGCATGAAGCTGGTATTCACCAGGATGGCATGCTCAAGAATGCCCACACCTACGAAATCATGACCCCACAATCGGTTGGCTGGCAAGATACCCGGCTGGTCCTGGGCAAGCATTCAGGCAGGCATGGACTGGATGCCCGTCTGCGCCAGCTTGGCTATAAGCTGGACGCGGAACAGCTCAAGGCCACGTACCAGCGTTTTGTAGCGCTGGCTGACGCCCAAAAGCACGTCACCGATGCAGAGTTGATCTTCATTGTCGAGAGTGGCCAGGAAACCCCTGCGGCC
>JAFMRP010000698.1 GCA_017354095.1 Ktedonobacteraceae bacterium | reverse complement strand
CTGGACAAGAGACTCAGCGTTGGCGGGCTGGACAAGAGGAGAAGCCCCCGAGTTCTTTCTTTCCTCTGCGAACCGCCTTCGGCGGCTCGCAAAACATTGCAACAACCCTGACCTTATTAATATTTTTTATCACAATACATGAGCTTAATAAGTAGAACCATAAAAACTATACATACATTACCATGTATAATTGAAACGGTAAAGGGACCTGTTCCCCCAATACGCCCTCTCTTTTAGCTTGACATTGCCGCCCGAATCTGCTATCCTATGAAAGCTACAGCGACAAAGAACAACTATTGTCCTGTTTGGGATCGCTGCCGATACAATCAATATCACCATTTCATATGTACCTGTAGCTCAGTGGATAGAGCGCTTCCCTGCGGAGGAAGAAGTCGGAGGTTCGAATCCTCTCAGGTACGCCTCGGGACCAGCAATCACGCTGGCCCCTTTTTCATCCCCCCTCACCCAACATGTCGGGCCACCCCTCGCGGGCTTTCAGGTGTCGGTTTTTTGGAGGGCTGCCCCTACAGCCACGAGGCCCTCTGCAAAAAACTATATTTGTAAGCCCCTCGCGGGTGGCCGGATCGCTCACGTTCTGCTACTTCCCCCAGATCAAGGGCAACGTCTTCACCCCGAAAACGGATGAGCTATTGATCAGAGACAGCGGCGCATCGGACACGTGCCAGGAGCCGGGCAGACGGTCGAGCATCGCATTCAGCGCGATCTTTGCCTCCAAACGCGCCAGGGGAGCTCCCAGACAGAAGTGGATGCCGCGCCCAAAGCCCAGGTGCCGATTGGGCTCACGCTCGATCATGAACTGATCAGCATCGGGGAACTGGGCCTCATCACGATTCGCCGAAGCAATCCAGACAAACAGTAACTTGCCAGCTTCGATACGCTGATCGCCTATCGACGTCTCAGCCGTGGTCCCGCGCACCGTGAGCTTGACCGGCGAGTAGTAGCGCAGTGCCTCTTCAAGCGCGCTCGGCACCAGGTCGCGATTGGCACGCAGGCGTTGCACCGCTTCAGGATGCTCATCCAGGCACAGGATGGCATTGCCGAGCAGATTGGTCGTGGTCTCGTTGCCTGCGACTAGCAGCAGCACGCAGAACCCGATCAAATCCTCGTTCGAGAGCCGCTCCCCATCCACTTGTGCCGCCAGCAGCGCGCTCACCAGGTCGTTGTGGGGATGCACCCGCCGCTCCTCAAACACTTCAGTGAAGTAGGCGCTCATGCTGTCTGTAGCCTGCTTGACCGCCTGTATGACTGCCAGCCTGGCCTCTTCTGTCGTTCCCTCGTCACCCGAGACGAGGGCATCAGACCACTGCTTGAACTCCTCGCGCCGCTCAGCAGGGATGCCCAACAACTCCGCGATGACCGTGACCGGCAGCGGATAGGCCAGATCCCTGATCACATCCATCTCCCCCGCAGTCTGCACCTGGTCGAGCAAGCCGTTGGTGATCTCTGTGATGCGCTCCTCCATGTGAGCCACCATGCGCGGCGTGAAGGCTTGCGAGACGAGATTGCGCAGCTTTCGATGGCGCGGCGGGTCCATGCGCAGCAGGCTCGAACTGATCGGAGTGGCATTGCGGTACTCGGGTGGCAGGAAGTTGCTCTCATCGGAAGAAAACGTCGCGTGATCAGAGAGCACGCGGGCCACATCCTCGTAACGGAAGAGGTGCCATCCCTGCACATTCTGATCGAAGAACACGGGCTGGGTCTCACGCATCTGACGATACCAGCCATACGTGGCAGAGATCTCTTCTCTATTGGGCTTTGTCTGCATAATTTTTTCTTCTTTCTCTTTTTCTGATCTTCTACTCGATTGGTGACCAATACTCCACGCGCGTGAGCAGATCGGGCCCCCAAACGTGGAGCATTGCTCTTCTTCAAAAGACTATCGTACGTCCTGTCGGCTCTATGTCATAAGGACATGCTCAGCGTGTCGATCAAGAGCAGGCTACACGCGCTTTTGATAGGCCCTTATCGCAAAGAAGTAGGCCACCACCAGAATGCCGACACACCATGCCAGAGCGATCCATATCTCATTCGACACAGGCTGTCCAGACAGCAGCGCACGGATCGTATTCACGATCGCCGTCACGGGCTGATTTTCGGCAAAAACCCGGACAACCAGTGGCATCGACCTGGTGGGCACAAACGCCGAGCTGATAAAGGGCAGGAAGATCAGCGGATACGAAAAGGCGGTTGCACCGTCGATCGATTTGGCGGTCAGTCCGGGAATCACCGCTACCCAGGTTAAAGCCAGCGTAAACAACGCGAGGATGCCGGCGACGGCCAGCCAGGACAGGATGCCCGCCGACGAACGAAAGCCCATGATCAACGCGACAATCATGATGACCACCACCGAAAGCGCGTTGGAGACCAGCGAGGTCAGGACGTGTCCCCACAGCATAGTGGAAGGGGCAATCGGCATGGAGCGAAATCGCTCAATGATTCCCCGTTGCACATCAGTAAACAAACGATAAGCGGTATAGGATATTCCGCTCGAAATCGCCATCAGTAAGATTCCAGGTAACAAGTAATTGACATAATTATCTGTCCCGCTTTGAATGGCGCCGCCGAGCACATACACGAACAGCAACATCATCCCAATAGGCATGATCGTGACCGTGATGATGGTGTCCATACTGCGGAATATATGGCGCATGGAACGACCAACCATCACGCTCATATCGCTGAAAAAGTGCTTCTGGATCGTTTCCTGTTTCTGGATCGTTTCCTGTCTCTGTATCATTTCCATTTTACTGTGCCTCCTTTTTGCCAATGATGGCCAGAAAGATCTCCTCCAGGGTCAGTTGTTTTTCAACATACTCCATCTGAGCCGGGGGAAACCGCTTTTTGAGCTCTGTGAGCGTGCCACTGGCGATAATCGTGCCCTCATGGAGAATGGCAATGTGATCAGCCAGCTGTTCCGCCTCGTCCAGGTACTGCGTGGTCAAGAAGACGGTGATGCCCCCATTAGCCAGCTCCTTCACCACTTTCCATACCTCAAGGCGTGCCTCGGGGTCCAGCCCGGTGCTCGGCTCGTCCAGGAACAGGATCGGCGGGGTGCCCACCAGGCTCATGGCCAGGTCCAGTCGGCGGCGCATCCCGCCGGAATACGTCGACGCCCTGCGGTTGGCGGCATCGGTTAAACCGAAGCGGGTCAGCAACTCGTCGGCCACCTGGCGCGGCTGCTTGACGTGCCGGAGCCGGGCGATCATGATCAGATTTTCTCGCCCGGTCAAAATCTCATCGACGGCGGCAAATTGCCCGGTCAGACTCAGCGATTGCCGCACGTGAGCCGGCTGTGACGCCACATCAAAGCCGTTGACAATGGCCGTTCCGCTATCCTGCTTGAGCAGCGTCGTGAGGATTTTGATCAGCGTGGTCTTGCCCGCGCCATTGGAGCCGAGCAGGGCAAAAATGCTGCCCCGCTCCACGCTGAAATTCACGCCTTTTAAGACGTTGAGCTTCTTGTAGGATTTTTGTATATCTTTTACCTGAATCGCAGTGTTTTGCATCATCTTTTCCCCCTTATGATAGAACCGTTACCTTTGAGACATCAGCTCCCAGGCCTTTGAGCGCGGCATACGTTAACTTATCCATCATCGCGCCGTCAACGTTCATGGATTGAATGGCACGCTTTAGAGACCAGATCCCCACCGGGCGGAAAGACACATTTTTAAGCGTCGCGCCCTGAAACGACACATCCTTCAGTGCCGGCAGGTCAAACGTGACGCCGATAAAGGTCTGTCCGTCAAGTCGCTGTCCGCTCAGGTCGGAATAGCGGAAGTCCACGCCGAGAAAGATACAGTTTTCAAAGGCGGTTTTTCGCAGGTCGATCTTCGTGAATTTGACATCGGTCAGCTTGACTC
>JAFMRP010000697.1 GCA_017354095.1 Ktedonobacteraceae bacterium | reverse complement strand
AAAGGGGTCAGAGATACATCTCCCCTCTTGACGATCAGCCAGGAATTCCATACAATCAAGCTACGCTTATAGGTTACTATTAAGGTAAAAATCAACGAATTCTAAAATTATGAAGCTCACCCAGGTATTACTCTTCAGGTATTTTTAAGGTTGAGGCCGCGCTACTCAGGAGGTGCCAGTTTGTCGTCACATAGCGGGGAAGAATGGCTGAGCCTGCGTGAAGCCGCCGAGTTGCTGGGCATGCACCCGGCTACGCTGCGTCTGTGGGCCGATCGCAACGAACTACCATCGCGTCGCACCAGCGGAGGACATCGCCGCTTTCGCCGCTCCGATATCGAAGCACGACTGCGCCAGGAGACAATACACAGGCCCGATCCAACCGCGCAACTGCTCATCCAGAGCGTTATGGGGCGCGTGCGCCTGGCCTTTACCGATGGCACCCTCGAAAACTTCCCCTGGCATACACATTTTGACGAAGCTGCCTATGAAGCCTTCCGCCATCTGGGCCGGCGCGTGCTCGAACTGCTGCTGCGCGCCCTGAACAACCAGGCGGACAAAGACGAACTGCGCCGCGATGCCATACGGCTCGGCACCGAGTATGGCACGATTACCCGCCAGTCCCACGTGCCCGTTGCCGACGCCGTACGCGCGTTCCTCTACTTCCGCACCCTGCTCGATGAAGGCGTCGTTCAGCTCGCCGAGGTGCGCGGCATGCGCGACCAGGATATCCCCTGGATCGAGATCCTCCATCAAATTCAAGCCATCACCAACGAGATCCTCCCTTCCCTCATCGAAGCCGCCCAACCACCATCATAGCCGCCTCAGAGTCTCCACTTTCAGTCGAAATCCACTAGATACAGCAGAACACCAGCCCTCCTGCATCCTTTTTCTGCATCCTCACGTCCCGCCTGCGGCGGGACGTGAGGATGCATATTTTTAACTATTGTTTTGTGTACTTGCATATGTTATGGTTATAGCGTAAAACGTGTCTTCAGAGTATGCAAGGGGCACAGCATGTCAACATATCCACCAGAGGCCGGAGACAGCACACGCCACCCGGTCAGAACCACCGCGAAAACCGCCACCATCACGCAACCTCAACCTACCCCGACACACAAACACGAGCTAGACACCCTCCTACGGCGTCGCCACAGAAGGCGGATACTCATCCACTACCTCTCGCGCAAGCGTCTTCGCCACTCCCGCCATGCCGCCCAGCGCTCTGTCCACCGCTTCTGGATCAGCATCACCAGCACTGTTATGACCCTCCTGATTCTGTTGATCACCTTCACCAGCACCGCCTCTTATGCTGCCTATCGCTTTTACCGTGATACACAGCACCAGTTCGCCTCTCAGATACTCAGCCTGCATGACCTCACGCCTCGTGACAACCTGAAAATGTACGATAGCAAAGGCATCATGATCGGCCAGTTGATCGACCATGGCATGCACACCACCGTCACCTTTGACGATATCGCACCACACCTGGTCAATGCCACCGTTGCCATTGAAGATAAAAATTTCTGGACCAATTCCGGCATCGATGTCAACCGCATCATCCAGTCAGCGCTCGATGATGTGCGCGGCGGACGCGTCATCGCTGGCGGTAGCACGATCACGCAGCAGCTCATTAAAAAGCTCGTCGTCGGCGATCAAACATCGATAGAGCGCAAGCTGCAAGAATTAGCCCTCATTCCGACGGTAAACGATAGCTACAGCAAAAAAGATATCCTGGAGATGTACCTGAATAGCATCTATTACGGCGAACAGGCCTATGGCATTGATGCGGCAGCCAACCTCTATTTCGGCCTGCAAGACCAGCCCGGCCGGCCCGCCTCGAAACAACTGAACCTGGCCCAATCAGCTATGCTGGCCGGCATTCCTAACTCCCCTTCCGCATATGATCCCTGGCTTCGCCCCCAGGTGGCGCTGAACCGCATGCAAACCGTGCTGGACCGCATGGTCAGCGACGGCTACATTACCAGGGCCGGGGAACAGGACGCGCTCAAAGAGGCTCAACAACCACATTTCCTCAAGCGCTCTCCCAATCTGGTGAATCGTGCCCCCCACTTCTTCTACTTTGTACTGGGACAGCTCAAACAGATCTATCATCTGTCGGACGCGCAGCTCTCCCGCTCCGATATGAGCATCACGACGACGCTGGATGTCAGGCTGCAGGATAAGATCCAGAAGATCATGCAGCAACAGGTCGCCCTGCTGAATAATTCCGGCCATCGTGTCACCAATGCCGCCGAGGTGCTGATCGATTATCATAATGGCGCTATCCGTTCACTGCTAGGCAGCATCGACTATAACAGCAAAACCATCGACGGCAAATACGATGTCGCGACTCAAGGCTATCGCCAGCCCGGCTCTTCTTTTAAGCCCTATGTCTACGCCACCGCCTTTGAGCAGGGCGCGTCCCCGGCACAGGCCATCCTGGATGCCCCCCTCACTATCTCGATCCCGGGCGGCAATCCACCCACCTATAGCCCGGCTAACTATGATCAACGCTATCATGGACATATGACGCTGCGCTGTGCCCTGCAAAACTCGCTCAATATTCCCGCCGTTAAAGTCCTGCAACATGTCGGCATCGATGCAGCCATGCAAACAGCCAGGGATATGGGCATCACCAGCTACAACGGTGTCCCTGGCTACTCACTGGTACTTGGTGGCCTGGGCGTGCATCTGCTGGACCATACTTCCGCCTATGGCGCCTTCGCCAATGGCGGCGTCCGCGTTCCCTACTATACCGTGGAAAGCGTGACCTTTATGCATACCCACCAGACCTACACACATCAACCTGATCCCGGCCAGCCGGTAATCAGCCCTCAGATCGCTTACATGATGACCAATGTACTGAGCGATAACACTTCGCGCCTGCCAGAATTCTTCGACTGCAATCCCCTACAACTTTACTCCAATTCAGAACAGGACTGCTGGCGCGGCAATCGCGGCCAGGTGCGCCCGGCTGCCGCCAAAACTGGCACGACCAACGATTTTAAAGATAACTGGACAATTGGCTACACTACCGACTACGTTATGGGCGTCTGGGCCGGTAACAATAATGGACTGCCCATGATCAACGTTACCGGCGTACAGGGGGCCGCCCCCATCTGGCACGACGCCATGCTGCTCGCCGAGCAGGGCCACCCCATCCGCGACTTCCAGGACCCCGGCGGCCTGGTCAGAGCTACCGTTACCTATCCCGATGGCATACAGGCCACCGACCTGTTCCTGCCCGGCACTATCCCCACCTTCATGCCGCCCATCAATCAGCCGCCACAGGACGATCTATTTCCCTTTCCGGATGACGACCCTCCTCCACCCGATAACCCTCAACCATTGCCGCACCCCTATTGCCCAAACGCATACTCATTTGTTGCTCCCCCACCTGGCAGCAACACGAAACCATCCGGCTGGTGGTAAAGGATGACTTTATGACCCCTTCGTGCCGCCTTGTGACCTTTTTTTGGCTCATCCCGTTACAATATAAAGGACATAACAAAACGTGTCTTTCCCTACTCTGAGGGTTCAGGGGGTGCCCGATACCGTTGAGGTATATATAACAGTTGTTGCATACCCCCCAGATGCATATTTTTTCGTAAACATCTAGTGCAGAAACTCGAAACGTGTTCAGGAAAGATCGCCCGTATCTGTAGGGGCGGAGGAGTGGAGGAGCGGGGCCCTTGAGGTTGCCCTTCGCGCCCATTGCCTCTCTTCCTAAAGACGTCTCGTGTGATTGCACTGGCCAGGGGGTGCGAGGTGCTACCTTACCGACCACCTGACGAACGCCGTTCGTAGACGCGCAGCGTCGTTGGCCGTCTGGGCAAGAGGCGCAAGAAGCACGTTGCAACGACCCGAGCAGGGGTCAAGGGGGC
>JAFMRP010000696.1:1084-3885 GCA_017354095.1 Ktedonobacteraceae bacterium | reverse complement strand
TCATCAGGCTCACCGCCAGCGTATTGAGCGCGCCACTGGCCTCAACGATATTATCCAGCGTGCTCTGCGCCTGGAAGTGATTGCTGGTCTCGCGTACAGCTACGCCGTTCACTGCCGATAGGCGCTTGCAAACACGCGAGGCGAATTCAGGGTGAGTATTAACCCCCGTACCAACGGCGGTGCCGCCCAGCGCGACTTCCGCCAGTTCATTCTGCGCGTGCCGCAGTCGCGCAATACCCCGTTCGACCTGACCGGCATAGCCCAGGAACTCCTGCCCCAGACGAATCGGAGTCGCGTCTTGCAGATGCGTGCGCCCGGTCTTGACGACCGGCATAAACTCCTCCGCTTTCTGCTCCAGAGCAGCCTGCAGACCCCGTAGGGCCGGGATAAGGTTCTGCTCAATGCTGACCAGGGCGGAAAGATGCATCGCCGTTGGGATGACATCATTGGACGACTGCCCGAAGTTCACGTGGTCGTTAGGATGGACCTTACGCGAGCCGCGGGAGCCGCCCAGCAGTTCATTGGCCCGGTTGGCGATAACCTCATTGGCGTTCATATTGGTTGAGGTGCCCGAACCGGTCTGGAAAATACTCAGCACAAAATGCCCATCCAGCTTCCCATCAATGACTTCCTGAGCGGCCTGGGCGATAGCTGTGGCCACCTGTTCATCTACGGTACCGAGCTCAACGTTCGTTTGTGCTGCCGCCTGCTTGATCTGTCCCAACGCGCGAATAAACTCGCGCGGGAAGCGCAGATCACCGATCGGAAAATTCAATACAGCACGCTGCGTGCTGGCTCCATAGTAAGCATCTATTGGAACCCGCATCTCACCCATAGAATCTCGCTCTACGCGGGTCTCTTCAGCGCTGTTTACCATGACGACTTCTCCTCTTTGAGCTTGTTTTAACGCTGCCAGTATATCACATACCTCCAGCCAGGAAGTCGGAGAAAACAGTGCGCATTGTTTTCTTAAGCGAAACCGGATACACTTTGCAATAAGTTGATAAATGATCAGATCTCATATTGAGAAAGGAGAGGCGCCACCTCTCCTGGTATCAGTCCCCATGAGCACAGAAGGAAGGATTCTCTCGCGTGAACACCAGATCTTATCTAACCGGCGCAGAGGCGGTTATCTCTACGCTGCGTGCCTATGGCGTCGACACGATTTTTGGCATTCCAGGCGTACACACCCTCCCACTCTATGATGTAATCTACCAGGGTCAGGGACTGCGCCACGTTCTCGCGCGACACGAGCAAGGCGCTGGCTTCATGGCCGATGGATACGCCCGCGCTTCTGGAAAACCAGGAGTAGTCTGTACGATCACGGGACCCGGCGCGACGAATGTTGCCACGCCGCTTGCCGATGCATACGCAGACTCCATTCCCCTGCTGGTTATCAGCACATGCTTGCCCGGAACCTCCCAGGAGCGTTCGCGAGGGCAGCTACACGAGCTCAAAAATCAACTTGGCGCGATGGAATCGCTCGTTGGTTGGGCCCGATCCATCGAGAGCGTTGAAGAGATCCCCCACGCGCTGCATGACGCATTTCACATCATGCAGACCGGCCGTCCACAGGGCGCGTACCTCCAGATCCCACTGAACCTTCTGACAGCAGCAGCCGAAGTAGATATTCCCACGCTCGTCCGCGAGAAGACTGCTCATCCATCCCAGGAGGCCATTGACGCCGCCGCTCACCTGCTCCGGGCGTCACATTACCCTCTGATCATCGCGGGTGCCGGGGTGACCGCTGCCGGTGCAAATGAGCCGCTGCGCTATCTTGCCGAGCTTCTTCAAGCCCCCGTCCTACTTGGTGGCAAGAGCCACGATGTGCTCCCCTCCGACCATCCTCTGGTGATCTCGGCTCGCGGCTACACGCCCGGCGCATTGCAGGCGCTGGCCGAGCATTCCGATGTCGCACTGGTCGTCGGGAGCAAGCTTGGCCTGCAGCGGACCTCCATTACAACTCAGGATGGGAAAGGCACTCGCCTTCCACTTCCTCAAAATTTGATACATATCGATATCGATCCCGGTGAGATCGGACACCATTATCCAGCCTCGGTAGGCGTGGTGGCCGATGCTCAACTGGCCCTTGTAGCCTTGCTCGACGCACTGCAAAATGCACCGCTCAACGTGACGCCTCGCATGGAAGAGATCGCACAAGTCAGAGGAGATCTACGCCAGCGTACCCGGCGCAGATATGGCGAGGCTATGGCCCTGCTGGATAGCCTGCGCCAGGGATTGCCGCCTGAAAGCATTGTGGTCGCGGATATGACCATGCTTGGTTATGCCAGTTCGCAATATCTGCCCTTCTACGAGCCTCGCACCTGCATCCACCCCTCTGAACTCTGCTCGATTGGCTGTGGTCTTCCGCTGGCTCTCGGCGCGAAAGTTGCCGCACCAGAGCGACCCGTTATAGCTCTCTGTGGCGACGGCGGCTTCTTGCTCAACGCGGGCGAACTGGCGACCGCTTCTCAAGAGAAAATCCCGGTTGTCACCGTGATCTTCAACGACTCAACCTATACGGCGGTCAAAAGTGACCAGCGCCACCGCTTCGACCGCCGCTATATTGCTACCGATCTCACCTCTCCTGACTATGTTGCTCTGGCCAGGTCTTTCCACATCCAGGGAAAACGAGCAGAAAGCCCTGAAATGCTCTATGATGCCATACGTGAGGCTATCAATCAGACAGAACCAGTCTTGATCGAGGTCCCCCTCCCACCCTGGTCCTGGTAGGATTGCACAAAGCACCCACAAAGATATCCCATTCCCCTCTGTTCAAGTGAAGGTAACACAGTGGGAGG
>JAFMRP010000696.1:0-1074 GCA_017354095.1 Ktedonobacteraceae bacterium | reverse complement strand
CCTGCACCCTTTTCCCCTCGCGCCGCCTGCGGCGGCGCACCTATCAAACGCAGTTTGACAAAGTCAATTATTGCATAGTAGTGTCGATCAGATCATGACCAAGATCCGCATCAAAACCGTCGGGATCGTGAAGCTTGTAGTCCTTGTACCAGTCAGATGTCGCCTCTGGATGTGGGCCCACAACCCCCACTTTCCCCTGCCCGTAAGACGAAACCATCGCGGCAATCTTGCCATTGGTGTATCTCGCCAGTACGGTCACATTCGTGGCGTTCTTATTGACGATGAAATAAGGCCCATCCTGAAAGTACATATAGCGCGGCTTGTTTCGCCAGTTGACTTTGATAACCGTATCTTTCTCGGTTTTGACGCTCGCCCCGCGCAGCGCGATGTACTGGTCTGTATCACCCGGCAGCAGGTTGAAACCCGGGTCCGTCCCCGCGAGATATCCACCCATGCAGAAACCAAGATAATGACCACCCGCTTTGATGAAGTTTTTCAGGATCTTTGCGTCGCCCTTCAATGCGGCATACGCTGTGTCTACGCTTCCATCGCCACCAGGCTGGGCATAGAGCGTCGCGGTCTTGAGCGTAGCTTCCGAAACTTTGAGACGTTCCTTCGGGCCCACATAGCGCACATCAAAATTCCACTTCGAGCTTTGGAGCAGCTTCGCAACTGCTTCCGAACAGCCCTCACACCCTCCCGGGCCACGGTATACCAGCGCCACAGGACGAGCCGCAGCATCCACCTTTGGAGTAAGAAACGCCGATGCCATGAGCAACAACAGGCTCAACATCCCAAAGATGAGCCACCTGTTCGTCGCTTTCGTTTTTCCAGGCAGTCGCCAGAGTCGGTTCATACAGTCTCCCTTCCACCAATAAGGTGTGGTTCTCAACCAGCTTGCTAACATGTGACATTCGCAAACGTCGATATGGATTTCATTATAGTACGGTTTGTTTCTATCTGTACCATTGTTTGTCATTTTAGTAGGACTTATTTCTCAGTCTGCTTGCTGGTAAGGCAAAAGAGAGGCACTAAAGAGAGGAGGTGTGTGGAGGGTATTGGGAGCGGGAGGTG
>JAFMRP010000105.1 GCA_017354095.1 Ktedonobacteraceae bacterium | reverse complement strand
AGTTCTTTCTTTCCCCTGCTTGCCGCCGCAGGCGATTCCTTGCAGACGGCCTGGGCGCAGCCAGACGCAAAAGCGTCGTTGGCCGTCTGGACAAGAGGGCGGCGAGCAGGGGCTTACATCAACGCCTGATGGTACGATCATTATCGAGCCGCGAAGGCTGAGACGGCGGGATCGGCGACGTCGAAGGCACGGGCGGCTGCTCCAACGAACCCTGCGACTGCTGCTGCCGGTGCTCAGCACGCGCCTTGTTATCATTGCGAATATGCCGCCAGATGTACAGCACCACCAGCGCCACAATCACCACAATCACCACCACATCCAGACCATGCAGTGCATTACTCAACGTAGACAGGTTGTCACCAAGCACCGTCCCCACATATGCCAGCGCAATACACCACGGCAGCGAACCCAGGAACGTATAAGCGCAGAACTTTCCAAAAGGCATCTTCGCGATGCCCGCCGGTAGGGAGATATACGTGCGCACAACCGGAAGCAGGCGCGAGAAGAAGGCGGTTGCGCTGCCCCAACGCTGGAAAAATGCATCAGCCTTATCAGCATCATGCTGGGAGATCAATACATAGCGCCCATATTTCAACATCAATGGGCGACCACCCTTATACCCAATCGCATAGGCCGCCATCGACCCCAGCAGACATCCAGAGGCGCCCGCCAGGCCAATCAGGAAGACAGCCAGCCCGAAATTCAAACCATCCACCAACGGCAATTTATGCTGTACCAACATAATGCCAGCCACCGGCATGACAATCTCGCTGGGCAGAGGAATACAACAACTCTCAATCGCCATACAAAGCACAATGCCCAGTAAACTGGTTGAGATATAAAAGTTCTCAATAAGAATATGCAGCGTCTCTGTTAATTGCCCTAACAAAAAGAGGCCTCCTTACGCAAACCTACGCTTTTTCGCACATACTAACATAGTTTGCATAAAGAGGCTAGCCAGCAGTACCAATAAATCTGAGAAACCCCTATAGCTCATCCCTCCGGGTCCGGGGACGCAGCGAATCGAGACGAGAGGAGCGCCGCGTGATCGGCTCATCAACATATTGGGACAACTCCTGGCGCAACGGATCATCCTCATACAGATATGGAGCACGCCTGATCATCGGCCGCTGCAAATTATCAGTCTGCGCCTCCGGGTCATATCGCTGAGCAGAAAAGTCAATCTGATCCGTCTGCAACAACTCTTCTTCGTACAGATAATCCGTCTCCGGCTCCCGCCTCCGCTGAGGTCGCACACTATGCGTATCACCCCTGTTACGATGGCGCGGATACATATTAGACATCTGCTCGCGCCTGCCCGCTTGCTCATTCAGACCGCGCGACAACCGGCGGGAAGAACGCTCCGGCGGTGACTGATAGAGATCTCGCTCCAGGGGACGACGCGAGAAGCGCGACATCTCCTCCTCATACTCCTCAAACTGCTGCGCCGCCTCTTTACGCGCGGCACGCAAGGCCTCAGACTGCATCTGGCTACGCGTCAGACGCCGCTGAGGCATCTTGCGCGTAATTCGCTTCGATGGGAATACATCCTCGCGCGCCATCCCATACACGTCTCGCCGGGACACCGTTTCCTCCGGCTCCTCCAAATGCTGGCGAGATCGCTCCTCATCATAATAAAACTGGCGCAGCCGCTCCCCCTCCTCATCCCATACCTCTTCCCGATCATCATAATCATACGCACGCGCCAGGCTCACTTCTTCTTCAACCGGCTGCCGCTCATTATGACGACGAGCAAGATAGGCGAAAAGCATAAGCGAAATGGGAATGCTGAGAAGCAAGGCCGCCAGGCCCCCTATCAATCCACCCAACACCCATGAATTTAATGTATTACCATACCAAAGCACAACAGCGGCACCAACAATCAGTACCAGAGCGGTGGCAACAGCCTTCATGGCTTGCAGCTCATCCTTTCTGAGCACACCCATCCCTCTGTGTCTGTGCTCAACATCACCACGTCAGGCGCAAAGGGGTACTACTGCTCCAACTGCCCACTGCCCGACAGCCCGGCCGTCAACGCAGTAGACATAAAATTACTCTTCCTCACAGTAGGAGTAGTATAACATAGAGTAGCAGAGTCTTCAACCTGCTCATCGCAGATAAAAGAGCGAAAGGGGGGAAGGTCACAGTAAAAGCGCTAGCGCGCGCAACAACACTATACGAAAGGCAGCCAGCAAACAGGCATACAACGCACCACCATAGATGGCACAACCCATCCTCCCTGGCTGCCTTCGCCCGTTCAACGTCTTCGTTTTTCCCGGCAGTGCCCTGAAATAGACAGGCAGATATCCCCTGGCCCACTGGATATGTAAGGCCACCCCTTGCGGGTGGCCGGCTCACACCCTGCCAACCCTTGTGCCATTCACCACTACATGCCGGGCCGGCGCTTTGTTCTGGAAAACCCTTGCGCGGGGCCAGTTCACTAGGCGGCGGTACCATACTGGCGGAAAATCGCCACAACTTTGCCCTGGACGCGCCACTCGCGCTCCCATTCACCTCTGGAAATCAGGATCGGCTCCAGCTCCGAGTTCGCAGGCTGCAAACGCACACGGTCATGCTCCTTCTCCAGGAAGAAACGCTTCAGCGTCGCACCACCGCTCTCTGCACCCTGCTGCTCATGCAGAGCAACGACAATATCCCCATTCTGGCAGGTTGATTGCGGCCGGATAACCACGTAATCCCCATCACAGATATGATCCTCAATCATCGATCGACCACGCACGATCAACGCGTAAGCATCATGCTCCACCACGTCCCGCCCTACATCAATCATCTGCGATGCATCAGGGAAAATGTCCAGCGGCTCGCCAGCAGCAATAGTGCCCATAACCGGAACACCCCCACTCTGCCGGGTCAGCTTGATACCACGACTCTTCTTCGGCTGCCGCGTAATCAGCTGCTTCTTCTCCAACATCGTCAGATGATAATCAACATGACCGGTACTGGCAATCTGCAACTCTCTCCCAATCTCCCGATTGGTCGGCGGCATGCCCTCCCGCTTCATGTAACTGACGATAAATTCATACATTCTTCGTTGTATTTCGCTTGCTTGCTCCAATGACATAGCGATACTCCTGCCTTTCTAAGCCCGCTTGCATAGTATGCCCCACACTACCAGAACTAGAACGGTTATTCAAGGCAATCATACCACAACAACATTACCAATACAAGCTTTTGATGGAACTAATTTTCCGAAAATATTTTCTCAAGTGTACCTACTTTACTCCGTTTTCAAAAATTTGTTATACTCCTATGTAAGCGTGAAAAAAAGATCGTTTACACCTCCCAAAGGAGGGCGCAAATTTGCGCCTATCCCTTTGATGGGTGTACAATAAAAGCGTTAGGTCTTCGACGGACAAAGGCACGAAAGAGAGCAAAATACCTATGGTAGAGATGACTGTTGAAAGCGTACGGATCAACCTGGCTACACAGCAGCGGGTGGTCATCCTGAAATCAACACAACAGGAGCGCTATCTTTTCATCTGGATAGCTCACCCTGAAGCATTTGCTATAGCCGTCGAACTTCAAGGGACAACCTCCCCTCGACCACTCACTCACGATCTGCTGAAAAATATTATTACAGAACTGGGCGCAAAAATCGTTAGTATCGTCGTCTCTGACCTGATCGACGAAATCTACTACGCACGCATCGTCCTGGATGTAGATGGCAGACACGTCGAGATCGACTCACGACCCAGCGACGCTATCGCCCTGGCCGTACGCGCCAAAACTCCCATCTATGTCGATGACAGCGTCCTCGAAAAAGCCGGCGTCACCCTGGAAACAACTGAAGAGCAATCACAGAAAAGCTGGCCCGAAGGCAAAGAGGAAAAAGAACGCGAACCCGATAACCTGGACGCCTATCGCGACTTCATCAATAGCCTGGACGCGCTGGACGAGTTTGGCAAAGATTAATTAGCCCGACTCTTCCTCGCATCATCAGGTCCATGCATGCTATCACTTTTTATCCACAGAAGCCCGATTTCTTTTCTATTCCACCTGGCACTACAATCACTACATTATTCTGCTAATACCTATTTTCTTAACGCAAACTTTAAAATGCGCACAACGATACGCGAGAATATACCATATCCCAGAACCGCAACCAGCGTGTACACCTCTACGCCCGTGGATAACTGGATCGGCACATACTTCCACACATAGGCAAATGGCGCCACAAAAAGCCCGCTTACACCAATGATCAGCTCCGTCCATATGTTGCTCCCCTCCATACCCACCAGCTTCAACGCAAAACGCGCCAGCAAGAGAAATTGCACAATCACAAAGAATAATCCGACAAGCATCGGCACCATCCTGCGCCCCATACGCAAACGCTGGGGCGCGCGCTCCTGCACACCTCCCTCAGACGGAACGTCCCCCACCGGTCGCTGCTGCCCTGGCTGCCCCTGATGATAGGGATATCCCTGCCCCTGCCCCGGCGCCTGCCAGGCCGGAGGATACCCCTGCGACGGCTGATATGGCTGCACCGGCTGCCAGGAACCCCGACCCTGCACAGATCCACCCGCGGGCGGCATCATCTGCGGCTGCTGCAATGCCTCCGTTGGCCTCATCCACGTCGGTGGACGCTGCACCGGCTCCGTTGGCTCGTCATGCTCATCTATCTTATTATTGCGTTGAAACCAGCTCATAATTTATAGCTCTCCATAGCGAGTAAGCAGGTCCTCATAGGTCTCTCGCCGCTCCATCACTTGCACACACTGCTCATCCACCAGTATTACGGCCGGACGCGGAACGAGGTTGTAGTTGCTGGCCATCGGCAAACAGTACGCTCCAGCCAGCGGCAGCAACAATAGCTCCCCTTCCCTCATACGTGGTAGCTCCGCTTCCTCAATCAACATATCGCCCGATTCGCAGTAACGTCCCGCCACACATACCCGCTCCTCGCTGGCTGCCAGAGGACGCTCCACGGCCAGAGCACTATACCGCGCTCCATATAGTGCAGGCCTGATGTTGTCCGCCATCCCACCATCCACAAACACATATGTCACTCCTCCGGGCGTGACTTTGCGCGCGCCAACACGATAAACAGCAACCCCGGCCCGCGCGATGATCGAACGACCCGGCTCAATGATCAACTCCGGCACCGGTCTCCCCTGCCCATACCTGCCCATACCGCGCTCCATTCCCGCCTGCAGTGCCCCCGCCAGCACCGCAACTCCCGGAACCTCCTCCTGACCCGGCACACCGATAGCCCAACCACCTCCCGGACTGATCTCCTTCGGCCACCACCCACAATCATCATACAGTCCATCAGCAAATGCTAGCAGCCGCTCCAGGCACTCTTCATATGGCCGCGTCTCACGCAGCATCGTCCCACTATGCGCGTGCAGCCCCACCAGCTCCAGCACCCCCTGATCGATAATGCGCGCAGCGGCTGCCCTGGCCTCACCACTGCCCAGCGGAAAACCAAACTTGGCCGCGGCATGGCCCGTCTGCAAATAACGATGGGTATCAGTCTCAACATCAGGCGCGATCCGCAGCAGCACCCGCGGCCTCTGCCCCTCCCTCTCCTCGCACGCCAGACGCGTCAATAGCTCCAGCTCGCTCCAGTTATCAAGCACAATGCGCCCCACCCCCAGCCGCAGCGCTAGCCGCAACTCACTCTCCGACTTGTTGTTGCCATGAAACGATACCCGCTCCATCGGAAACCCCGCCCGCTGTGCGACCAGCAACTCTCCCCCCGAAACTACGTCCAGACCCATCCCCTGCTCCTCCACCAACCGCGCGATATGCGGCGCGAGATACGCCTTGGCAGCATAGATCACCCGCACCCCCGACGCCCGGTAATGCTCGCTCAACGCCTTCAAATATCCCCGGCACGCATGAACAATCGTGGCTCGATCAAAAATATACAGCGGCGTCCCATACTCCTCCACCAGTTCCCTGATATTTCTATCGGCTATATGAAGCTCTCCGCCCTGGTCCAGGCCAGCACTATCAGGCAGCAACTTCGCCAGCACTAATTGCGACATCTCCAAAAATTCCCCTTTCCCTCAATTTTACAGCTTATCGAAAAATACGACCCCACGCCCATATCCCCTCTTATTTTCTGAAACTTCATGAGCAAGAACCCGAAGGCATTCCCTCTTCCCCAGCACACTCCCCCACCATTCCTCTTGCTCCACGGATATGCAAGACCACCGGTCTAAGTTATGTGAGCACTGGTCTATATTGGCCGTAACAAACAGGATAGTCAAGCACCTTCTCGAACCCTACCTTCAAGGCAGTGGCGACAGATGGCGTGTTGGCGGCCCAACAATGCCAGCCAATTTCCGTGGCTCCCTGGGTAAATGCGTGCCTGATCACGGTTGATGCGAGATGGGTAGCAATGCCTTTGCGCTGGTAGGCTTCGGTGGTCTCAATCCCCAGTTCATAGCGGCCCTGGTAGTGATATTCGGCCAGACACCAGGCAACGAGCTGGTGACCATCTTGGGCACAGAAGCCGAAATGCTGACGGAAAAAGTGCTCAAGCGAAGGACTCTCTGAATGGATCTCTTCCAGCAGAAGGTCCCTGTTCACCAGGGTCGTGTCTGCGAACATGGCCCCATCAATGCGACCGATGGTGATCTGTTCTGGAAGAGGCGAGAGGGCTTTTGAGGATGGTTCTCTCAGGCGGTAAAATTGTCGCCAGCCTGAACCGGTTTCTTGCTTTTGAAGCACATACTCAAGGGTTTGTTTCCAGGTGTGTGATGTGTCGTAGTACACCACAAACCCATAGCTCTCCGCAAGGGACTCTTTGTAGAGCAGGTGTATGACATCTGCGAGCAGGCGAGGCTCCGGTTCTCCGCCCACATAGACTCGATGCCTGCTGGATGGGATCAAGATGGCAGCTCTTGGGTTTGCAGGGTCATCGACATAGATCCGACCTTCCAGGATTCCAGAAAGAACGGTCGACACTGCAAGATGATAGGTCATTTCCTCAAACAGGGAATGGACGGATGCATAGGTGCTTGGTTCTAGCAAAAAAGACATAGGTCTCCTCATCTTGACGTTGAGATTCATGCCAACCTCGCTGAATCCTATCGTTGTTGGCTTAGAACAAGGATAGGATTCTCAGATGAAAAGCACCAATCGCTTCCCCGACAGCGCGAAGAGGCTATTGTGCGCTTTTTTCCCTTCCTGGTTGTTTTACGAGTGACAGGATATCACATTGCAGACCTGGCATGAAAGCCAGGAGCAGCGTTCCGGTACATTTTACGCCCGCTCTATTCGCGGCATAGGCAAAGTATCTACCTTATGTAAAATACGGATATCTATAGTTAATTTTTCATATTGTTTTCTAACGTTCCAGGTTACACTACTCTATACGAGATTGAATCAATCAAGACTTGTGTTTTGATTGCGCCATGCTTCCTGGAAAGATCATGATATGAAAATTTTACCTCTTAAAAATGACCCATCTACTCACGCCGGTAGGTTGAGCTGGCTGATTAATCGCAATTTTGCTTTAGTGACCATTGGAGGGGCAATCTCTGGGTTGGGAGATGCTGTTTATGGACAAATGATAAATCTCTGGCTGATACAGAAGGTTCTGGGGAGTAATGCATGGGGTCCCCTGGCCATGAGCGCTTTTGGTCTTTTTGCTGCTCTTCCCGGTTTTATTCTAGGCCCATGGGCTGGCGTGTTTGTCGATCGCTGGGTACATCGTCGTACAATGATGATCATAAACATGATCAACGCTCTACTGATGGGAGTTTTAATTCTAGTCACTGGTTCTATCCCGTTACCCTGGCACCTGTCCCCACTCTTCATTGTTGGTTTTCTCTGCCTTGAAATTTTACTTTTAAGTATCTGTGGCCAGTTCTCAAACCCTGCCTCGGATGGTCTTTTTGGACAAATTGTACCAAAGAGATCCCTGATACGGGCTAAGGGAGTGAGCCAGATTCTGAATGCGCCAGCCGCTCTCGTCGGTCCCTTACTAGGAACGTTCTTGTACTTCACGGTAGGGATGCTCTGGGGTTTGGTACTGAATGCGTTTTCATTTGTCGTATGGCTGTTAACCCTCTGGGTGATTCGTGTCCATCCGGGGCAAGGGTCCGTGCAAAAAATGAAGCAGAAGCGTTTCTGGCCCGAGTTTGTATCAGGCTTACGTTTCTCGTTCAAGAATCGAGCGATACGCATTTTTATTCTATCCCTGGTCATTCTCAACCTGGGTACAGGTTTGCTGAATCCGGTGAGTGTCTTCTTCCTGAAAAGTAATCTCCATGCTGATCTCTCGTCTTTGGGTCTGTTTACGACTATTGGGAGCGCAGGCTCGATTCTTGGCTACCTGGTTTTTGGATGCCTCGCCATGCGTATTGGCTTGAAACGATTGCTCTATGGCTCATTGTTGGGCATGGGCATTCTTCAAATAATCTTCTCTCGCCTGAGCGATTGGAGACCCGCGCTGGTCATTACATTTATGTTCAGTGCCGTGTCAGGTGCGCTCAACATTGTTTCCACTGCTCTGCTCATTGGCGAAACGCCGAATAGCCTGATTGGACGCGTTTCCTCAGTGATGAGCACGCTCACCAACATCTCCAGTACAATTGCTGGTATGCTCGGAGGTTACCTGGCTAGCGTGGCCCTCGTTGCGCTGCACTGGCACATTCTGGGCACGGGCTTTGGCAAGTTCGATACAATTTATGCAGGAGCAGGCATCCTCTTTTTCCTCTCTGGCATCTACACTCTGGCTGCCCTGCGTGGCGTCACAATTGAAACATCTATGCAGACCGAAACAAGCGGTGAAGAAACATCCGTGCAATCTCCTGCACGCCCTTCCCCATCAACCACCTCACCCAACATGTAGGGCCACCCCTCGCGCGTGGCCGGCCCGCGGGCGCCAGCCTCGCGGGCCTCGCCGTGCCTACCAATCTCGTGCCCTTCGCCACCCTTGTACCATCGTCATTGGTCAGATTTCATGCAGGTGGCCGGCTCACCACCTGCCACCCCTTGCGGACTCCCCTTCAATCGTCGATGGCCTGGTAGACCAGGGTCCAGAAATCGTGGTAGAGGTCGAGCGGGATGGCGCGCTGCGTGAGCAGAATGCCAATCAGGTCCTCTTTGGGGTCCGAAAACCAGGAGGTGCCCATGCTGCCATGCCAGCCGAAGCGGCCTGGAACCGAAGCAATATCATCACGCCTGGTCACCATAGAGATCCCAAATCCCCAGCCATTATTATCGAAGAAGCTGGGAAGCAGAGGCAGACTGGACACCGCCTTCTGTTCGGGCGTCAACTGGTCGGTGGTCATCGTCTCGACCGAGAGCCGCGACAGAATGCGTTCACTGCCATGCCTGCCCCGGTTCAGCATCATCTGACCAAAAGCCAGGTAGTCGTCGAGTGTCGAAACCAGCCCGGCGGCCCCGGACGGGAAGATGGGAGGGCGGCTCCACTGGCTATCCTCAACACCGTCAAGAAGTTCGAGCGACCCGGTCGTAGGATTAAGGAAGTAGCTGCTTGCCAGCCGATCTCTTTTGTCAGCAGGAACGCTGAAACCGGTATCTTTCATCCCAAGCGGCTCGAAGATCCGCTCGCGCAGGAACGTCTCCAACGGCTGACCACAGACGCGTGCGATCAGTACACTCAATACCTCGGACCCTATGCCGTAGAGCCACCGCTCTCCGGGCTGGTACATGAGAGGCAGCGTGCCCAGGCGGCGGATCCACTCATCAGGATCGGGCTTTGCCTGGCGCTGGGCCCCCGCCAGCGCCATCCCGATCTGAAGCTCGTTGGCAGCCTTGAGGATCGGGTACTCTCCCATCGGTGTAAACAGCAGCCCGAAGCCCATGGTAAAGGTGAGCAGATCGCGCACC
>JAFMRP010000695.1 GCA_017354095.1 Ktedonobacteraceae bacterium | reverse complement strand
CGGCTGAGCGCGTGATCATGAACCACTCCAAGATCTCCGGTACCATCCTGCGCCTCCCTGCCATTTACGGACCACACGATTTTCAGCACCGCATGTTTCCCCATCTCAAACGCATGCTCGATGGGCGGGAGGCCATCCTGCTGGAAGAAAGGGAGGCCAGTTGGCGTTTGACGCATGGGTATGTGGAGAACATCGCTGACGCTCTCGCTCTGGCTGTCACCGATGAGCGAGCCAGTGGGCGTATCTACAACGTCGGCGAACCATTTGCTCTCAGCGTCGCCGAGCGAGTGGAACAGATTGCCAAAGCGGCCAATTGGCATGGGCGCATTGTTCTCCTGCCAGCTTCGCGCATGCCCGAGCAGTTACGCTTGGGCATCAACCCTGCTCAACACGTCGTGGCAGATACGAGCCGTATCCGCCAGGAACTCGGCTACAGCGAGCGCATCGATCTGGCGGAAGCATTTGAGCGCACCATTGCCTGGGAACGCAATCATTTCCCAGAAATGATCGATCCCGAGCGATTTGATTACGCAGCGGAGGACAGGGTGCTGGCTTTCTCGATGCACTAGACCTGTTTCCGGCTCCGTGTCGTGATTCTCGGGCTGTTTGGGTGATGCGGATGGGGCGTTGGAGAAGGCCGCTGGCTCTTGCATCACTACAAGATGTCTGCGCTCTGACTAGAAGCTCTCTTTCTCCTCACCACCAGGGCCTGAGAATCGACTCATCAAAAAAGCTTTTTATGCATATTCTGGATCTTCCGCTTCCTCGCTGATGCGAAATATGATATACTAAAGAAACAGAACAAATTCTTCCAGCGATACATTTTCCTGATTCACTTCGAGCCGATGACCATTTTTCCCGACCTTTCTGACCTCGTCATTGAGCAAATCAGCGTGACCAATGACGTGACAGTTACTGTGCATGCAGCATCCTCAACTGCTTCTTGTCCCTGTTGTGGAGCCATGTCTAAGCGGGTACAAAGCCGCTACATACGCACATTACGCGATCTTCCAGCCAGTGGACGACTTGTTCATCTGGTCGTGCGGGTGCGTCGCTTCTTCTGTCAAGAGAGCACCTGTGTTCGCAAGATCTTCGCTGAACGCTTTCCTTCTCTGACATTCCCTCGCGTGAAATGCACATTGCGTCTGCAAGAAACCCTTCGAGAAATGGGCTTTGTCTTAGGCGGTGAAGCCGGAGCACGCTTGGGAAAGCATCTGAGTCTCCCCGCAAGCCCTGATACCCTCTTACGCCTCGTCAAGCGAACTGAACTACCCACTGCTTCCGCTCCACGTGTGGTTGGGATTGATGATTGGTCCTGGAAACGTCGACTACGCTATGGGACCTTGATCTGTGATCTGGAAAGTGGCAGGCCCATAGAGGTGTTACCTGATCGGGAAGTCGAAACCGTCTCAGCCTGGTTTGAGAGCCATCCCACAGTGGAAATCGTGAGCCGAGATCGCTCCTCCGAATATGCAACAGCCATGAAGAAAGGCGCTCCCCAAGCGCTCCAAGTCGCCGACCGCTGGCATCTCGGAAAGAATTTAGCAGGCAGTGTTGAGACGCTGTTAGCTCGTTGCCGAGCCGAAATACGACGTGCTTTACAAGCGCAAGCTACGCCTGAGCAAGAGCGAGAAGAGACTGCACCGACGCTGGAAGAAGAAAGGCGTCCTCCTCGCTCTCGCAGCGTCAAGTTAGCACAAGAAGGGCGACGAGCACAAAAGCGGGATCGCTACACACAAGTCGTTGAGTTCCATCAGCAAGGACTGAAGGCGACAGACATTGCCTCTCGCATTGGCATAGGAGAGCGAACGGTGTACCGATGGTTGGGCCACGGCACCTTTCCAGAAGCCAGACGGCGGCGCAGACGACCCAGCCTCATTGATCCCTATGAGAACTATGTGCTCAACTGGTGGCAAGAGGGAAACCGCAATGGGGCACAGCTCTATCGGGAACTGACTGCTCGTGGCTACACAGGTTCAGCCAAAGCCATGTACCATTATCTGACGACCCTGCGAATACCTCGATCACACGCATCCAAATTGTCTGCTTCCAGACCGAGAGAGCACAAGAGAGTTCCCTCGTTGCCTACACCGCTGGAAAACTTTTCTGCGCAGCGTGCCACCTGGCTGTTTATGGGTCAGCCGGAGAAGTTGAACGAGAGACAGCAAGAAGAACTGGCACTCATCAGGCAGGCCAGTCCAACTACAGAGATCGCTTACTGCTTGGCACAAGCGTTCATGCACATGATCCGGGAGCATACAGGACAGCAATTGGATACCTGGCTCAGTTCGGTAGAAGTAAGCCACTTACCTGAGTTCGAGTCATTTGCCAGGGGCATCCACCAAGACAAAATGGCCGTGCTTGCAGGCTTGACGCTGCCTTGGAGTAATGGGCCTCTCGAAGGCCATATAAACCGACTCAAGCTCCTGAAACGGAGTATGTATGGTCGCGCCAAACTGCCTCTTCTCAGGGCTCGTATGCTCCACACGGCCTGAATGTGTGTGGTCAACCCTGTTCCTGCGTGCTTCTGGCAGGCGGATCTAAGTAGGGTGATGTCTCAAACGGAGGAGGATATTTGGCCAGAGCCGTCCGATGCCTCCGATACCCTAACTTCTCGTAGAACGGTTCCTTGCCAAAGGTCGCTGTCAGGTAGACGCGCAGACCAGGAACCGCCTGTTCCAGCTCGTTCATGAGCAGACGACCAATCCCTTGTCGCTGATAGGCAGGATGCACAGCGACATCGAAAATCGAAGCGTAGTAGACGCCATCAGAAATGAGACGACCGATGCCGCAGAGTTCCTCTCCGTTCCAGCAGGTCACGACACGATAACTCCGGGTCAGTGCTTTTCGTAGTTGATCTGCATCTTTTTGTCCCAGACCAGCTTCACAATAGAGATTGAGTGCATCGTCAAGCCATTGGGGATCGAAACCTTGCCTGATTTGCAGTTGCATAGATACCTTTCCTCAGTAGAAGAATATCGTAGCATAACTACATAGCCTTCGGCTTGTCAACAACATCAGCGAGGAAGCGGAAGATCCAGGACATGCTACTGGATGCTTATTAGCTCGTCAGTGTGAAGTCGCTTCTGGCCTCAAGCTACTGCCACGATATGGGTAAGAGCAGGGGCCATAATTTCCATAAAATCACAACCCGCTTCGCCAGTTGCTCCACCCACCAGCCCCTTGCACTCATGCGTTACCCTGGTGGTACCATTTTTTCTTGACATCAGGCGGGGAGATTGATGCATTGATGTCCTACGGCTTTTCCCCGCGCCAGCTGGCGCGTAATGGACATCAGGGCGGCCCGTCCGCCGCGCGCGCGATCATCCCCGCCCTCGCCGTCGGTCCCCGTCTGTCGCGTCAGCGCCCCTGGCCAGGATCTCCACCCCGCCCCCTCCTCCCCCTCGGGCGATCTTTTTTGAACGCAAAGAAGCCGGCCCGTAAGTTTGTCGGCCTATTTTTCCTCAAAATATTCAAGGAACGGAATAGACCGACTCACGAGAGTGATCACGGTATCTGTATCGCCAGCATCTCTAGCGGCTTGTACCCGCTTCGTCATTTCCGCTCCCATTGCCTTCACGTCTTCCCACGAGAGAGATTTGAGAAATCGAGGGAGCTTCTCAGGAGGTTGCTCCATATATTTCTGAAACAGTTCTTGTCCAGTCATCATTTTATACCTTTGTTTTTTGCCATTATATCTTAATGTGGTTTTTCGTTCCATTAATTAATACTCAAGGCTCAATCTCATTACCAGCTAGCGCTACTGCCAGTCGTCAAATATCGCCTTGCGTCTGGTCCTGGCCGTTGTGGCTCTCTTCTTTGTTGCCTTTTTCGGCTGAAGCTGTTTGACCTGGCGCTCCAGTCTGGCAATGGTACGCTCCTGTGT
>JAFMRP010000694.1 GCA_017354095.1 Ktedonobacteraceae bacterium | reverse complement strand
CGAGCCTGGTCCCGCAGAGATGGGTGCCATGAACAACCACCGCCTCCATCAAGTGCAGCCAGAGCACCTGTGCTCCTCGCAGATCAGCGTCGCTCAGATCCACGCGCACCAGCTGGATCTCCTGCAGGTCGGCACCGCGCAGATCGGCAGCATGCAAGCTCGTCTCCGTCAGTACCGCTCCGGTGAACCTGGCATCGCGCAGATCAGTACCAGAGCCGAGAGACAACGCCAACCGGCATCCACTCAAATCCGCCCCCCTCAAGGTGGCTTTGGCCAGGTGTGCCTTGACCAGGAGCGCTTTGACCAGGCTTGCTCCTTGCAGACGGGCCTGCTCCAGATGGAGATCAAGCGCCACGATCCCCGAAAGCGTGGCCCCACGCAGATCGGCATGGGTCAGGTTGGCACACGAGAGGGGAGCGAAAGACAGATCCGCCTGGCGCAAATCCGCCTCATGCAAGCTGGTATGGCAGCAATCGGCCTCGGAGAGGATCGCTCCTCGCAAACGGGCGTGGCTGAGGTCGGCTTCCCTCAGATCGGCATACGAGAGATCCGCTCTGCTCAGGTTGGCCCGATGAAGGTGAGCCCCACCGAGGCGAACATGGCGCAGATCAGCATCGCGCAGGTTGGCATGGTCCAGGCGAGCTCCCGAAAGGTTGGCGCCGATCAATCGGGTACGACCCAGGTTTGCCCAGCGCAGATCAGCCCTGGACAGATTGACTCCGGACAAGTCAGCACCACGCAGATCCAGTTCAGCGTAATCGCCGGTAAGGCGGCTTTTTCGTCGGTGCATGAGAAGGTCCCTCTGGTACCAGGTCCTCGTTGCGATGCGACCGAGCAGGTTGCCCTGTCCACACAGGAGAGAGAAAAGCGTGTAACGGGATGTCTGAAAGCGTGACATAGGTTCCTCCTTGATACGGTAATATGAAAGCTTTTTTGCTGAACGGCTTCATGTGTGATGTCGAAGCGTTGTTTGCTGCAAAAAGAAAGAGAAGCAAGCAGTTATGCTACTCGCTTCTCTTTTTCTGATGCGATGAGACTATGTCCCCACCTTCTCCTCTTCCTCGCCATTCATTGGAGATGAATGGTGTGCTTTCTCCTTGCGTTCCAGATCCGCAATCGTATCCTGAGCCTTTTGGAGCTCGACACGTAATGCATTCAGCTCTGCGTACGCCTCGCCTGCTTCAATGCGTAAAGCGCTGATGGGTCGAGGAATGGCCCATCGCAAGAGCTTTGGGATCATGGAGAGCATGACCATGAACCCTCGTCGGAAAAAGAGCAGAGCCACGAGCAAGATGATGATTCCCCACATGCTCGCGACCAAGCCTTTCACGAGTGCTCCTCCTATCAGGACCACTACCACCAGAATCATCAGGACCACGATCAGGCGGAAACAGGTCCATGAGCGCTCCACTGAGAGACCATCCAGGCGGTGCTCGATGACAGCACGGGCTTCTAGCAGCCCCTGTTCTTGCTGCTTGAGTGTCCGAAGCTGTTGTCTCTGCGCAAAGGTGAGCCCGATCGCGTGAAGATCCTCCCCGCAGCCTGGGCAACTTACGTGATTGGCCTTGGTCCATCTCCCACAGTGGGAGCACTGGACCAGCAGCCGCTCGTGGCAAAAGCCACAAAAACGATCTCCTGCTCTGATGATGCGATGGCACTTGGGGCAGGGATAGGTGGAAGTATGGGACCGGGTCGAATGATTCCGTTGATTCTGATTCTGCATCGACAGAACTCCTTTTCATCGCCTTTGCAGGCTCTTGGCGCGGGCACGACGATGTAAGGACCACCGAAATCATTCCTCTTCAGTTGTGGGTCTGTCTCCTTTCATCGCGCAGCTCGCGCTGGTTCGATCATCAGGAACCAGTGTGTTGACGAGGGGTTCCTCTTCCTCGTGTGCCACCATGCTATGTACCCAATGTACATTGTCAAAGGTGACTCCAGCTTGACCTCAAACTGGTGAGAACAGGCATGGTGTCTGTTGTTCTCTGAACACCGTCGTACCTCTTCTCCATATCTCACCGTTCACTCCCCATAGGTGTAAAGCGGTACATGCAATCATTGTTGCAACAGAGATATTCATCGATTAGGAGTAGCATACGGAACCAGTGGCTGAATAACAAGAGGCCATTTCGAACGCTTTTTTCGTGAGAAAATGGTATATGAGGCGACGTGTGGAGAGGATGCAAGCCGCATCCTCTCCATCAGAAAACAAGATAGATTGCCGGGAGCAATTTTTCCTTTTTTCATCAATCGTATTGTACCTTTGCTATGAAGATCACTCATCTACCTGACCAGAAAGAGCAAACGCTTCAGCTTCGTGTCGCTCTGATTCGCGATTTCTGTCGAAAGACGCCTGTCCCCCAACGAAAGACGAGCTGGAGTATCCCCAGCGATGGGATGCGGATTTGCCCTGGCAAGAACGGCACTGATGGGAGCCAGGATGGCAGGCGACCCCATCGCCCACGGTGCCAACTGCTGCGAAACTTATTCCGATTGTGAGCACGGCAAAAACCATCGATGCAATGGAGTTGGTTGAAACGTACACCCGGCGCTGGCTCCTCCAGGAAAATATCATTCGGGATTTCTTAGAACGTGGAAGTGCTTTTGGTTCAGCTTCTCTCTTCTTGAAACTGCCGAGCGGCGGCCTGCATTTCTCCCCAGTGATCATCAGTCCAATGGCAGAGAGCATATAACGGCTCAAGGAGCGTGAAGCCCAGTGGAGTCAAGGCGTATTCCACTTTGGGTGGAACAACGGGATACACTGTTCGTGCGACCAGGCCATAGTATTCTAATGTTCTCAGTGTTTGGATTAACATTTTCTGCGAAATGCCCTCAATCATCCGCTGCAAGTCGCTCAGTCGTCTCGCTTTCTTCTTCAGAGCAAAAACGACCAGAATCGTCCACTTCCCCGACACTAATTCGAGCCCCTGGCTGGTTCCTTCAATCGCATTGAACTGGCCTGCCATCTTCTTTTCCACCGTCTGTTGGCTCTCTGTCATACCCTTCCTCCAAAATTTACTTTTCGGTAAGTATAGCACTTTTTTGTTTGTACTTCACAATGTAACCGTATGCTGTTACAGTTCTGTCTGTCAAACTCAGAAGAGATGGTGCAAAGAGCATGCATGGAAAGTCTCTGCAGAAGAGGCATATGCCGCCCTTCTCACCAATGCAAATGAAACGTCAGAAATGTAGTATGAAAGATATTGGAGGTTTTCTCTATGCAGCTGGTCAATATTCCCCACCCTCTGGCGATTACGATGTGGGATTTCTCCTGGCTGGAGCGTCGCTGGCCGGGAGCGGGATACGAAGATTGGGATCTCATCCTGGATGAATTACAAGAGCGGGGTTATGATGCCGTGCGTATCGATCCTTACCCTCATCTGTTAGCTGTTGACCAAGAGAAAGAGTGGGAGCTTCTGCCGGTCTGGACCCAGCAGGCATGGGGAAGTCCTGCTCTCAACCGGGTTATCATTCAGCCAGCCCTCAACCAGTTCCTTGCCAAGTGCAAAGCAAGAGAGATCAAGGTGGCACTCTCCAGCTGGTTTCGCCAGGATCGTGATAATCTGCGCATGTTGCTCAAAACACCTCAGGATTTAGGACGCGTCTGGCGACACACCCTGAACAGTATTGCAGACGCAGGACTGCTCGACACCATTCTCTATGTCGATCTTTGCAATGAGTTTCCCAGGCCCTGGTGTGCTCCTTTTTTCGCGCCGCAAGTGGATACGAAGGAGGGAGCTGCCCGCAATACCCCTGATGGCAGACGCTGGATGCATGATGCTATTGCGGTGGTACGAACAGCGTATCCTGAGCTGGGGTATAGCTTTTCCTTTATTTCTGAGATCGAGAGCCAGCAAGACGTTTCTTTTCTGGATTTTTTGGAACT
>JAFMRP010000693.1 GCA_017354095.1 Ktedonobacteraceae bacterium | reverse complement strand
CATTACAACGACTTGACGCCCTAAGGGTTTCACCTTACAGCGACCTGAATATTTTTTGTCCGCTGCGCGGACAAAAAATATTCAGGTCGCTGTAAAGAAAGATATGATCGGGGGACACCCCCGATCCCCCGGCAGGGCGCTGCCCTGCACCCGTGTATTAGAGGCGGACGAGTTTGTAGCCGACGTCGGGAACGGTCTGGATGTATCTGGGGTGGCGGGGGTCGGACTCGATTTTGCGGCGCAGGCGGCTGATGTAGACCCAGATGAAGTCGACATCGCGGTGATATTCAGGGCCCCAGACTTTTTCGAGCAGCAACTCATGGGTGACAACGAGACCAGCGTTCTGCGCGAGCAGGCTGAGCAGTCTATATTCGGTGCGGCTGAGCTGGACCTGGCGCCCCTCAACGGTAACGATATGCTGGGCATGATCGATGACGAGATCGCCGCTGACAAAGACACTCTGGCGAGCGGGCGGGCTGGCAGCGGACTGATGACGACGCAGCAGAGCACGTACGCGGGCCAGCAGTTCTTTGATGCCAAAGGGCTTGACAACGAGATCGTCACCGCCAAGATCGAAGAGGTGGACGCGCTCGTCCTCGTCGCAGTCGTCACTGAGCATGATGACCGGCGTTTGAGAGAACTCGCGCAGGCGCCGCAACAGCTCGATGCCGCTCATATCAACGAGGCGTGTGGAGAGCAGGATAATGTCCGGCTCCTCCAGATCGAGCTGGCGCAGACACTGGACACCGTGATTGACGGTATGCACGCGGTAGTGCTGCTCTTCCAGGTTGGCACGCAGGTAGCGGGTGAGGCGTGGATCGCTTTCGGCCAGCAGGACTGAGGCACGCCGCTCATGCTTGAGGCTGGTGCTGTATGACGGGTTGCCAAGCACGCCCGGTGTAATGGGTGGCGAAGCCGGGATCGGGGTAGATGGGCTGGCGAGCGCTGAGGCCATTTGTGTGGGCGTGCGCGGGACGAGCAGGCGCGGATTGAAAGGCAGGGTGAAATAGATGGTGGAGCCCTGTCCAGTGCCGAGCGAATCGGCCCAGATCTTGCCACCGTGCGCTTCGACGGTGGCGCGAGCGGAGGCAAGGCCGAGGCCGCTGCCCCTGTGATCATCGTCACCGGGATCGATGCGATAAAAGCGGTCAAATATGCGCTCCAGGTGCTCCGGTGCGATGCCAATCCCTTCGTCGGCAACGCTGACACGCACCTCAACCTCGTTGGCTTCCAGCTGTATTCTAACCGCGCTGGCGGGCGGCGAGCAGGAGACGGCATTATCGAGCAGGTTATTCATGACCTGCTCGATGCGCAGGGCATCACACATTACTTCGGGGATGTCCGGGGGGATATCCAGCACGAGGCGATGCGATGGGGCACTGCTCTGCCAGTTCTTGACAAGCCGCAGGAGTAGTTCCGCAAGCTGCAGGCGTACCAGGCGCAGGGATTGTGCTCCGGCTTCAAAGCGCCAAACGTCGAGCAGCGTATTGAGCACATCGTAGAGGCGATCGGACTGGGCATCGATCATCTGCAGCATCTCACGCTGCATGGCCGGGTCCCAGCGCGCGGAGCTGCCCAGCAATGTGGTGGCACAGCCCTTGATGACGGCGAGGGGCGTTTTTAGCTCGTGCGCGGCCATGGCAAGCGATTCGCTACGCGCTTCAGCCACGGAGCGCTCCAGGGTGATATCTTCGAGCAGAACGCCGCGCCCAAGCAGGATATCCTGATGATCACGCACAGGGAATGAGCGGACACGCAGCCAGCGCACGGCACCTTCAATGAGGGCGATCTCAGCGACGCTTTCCTGTCCGGGTGCCTGCCAGAGGCGATCAAGCTCGCTATGAGCAGGCTGTGGGTCGGCGACAAGTGTTCGCAGGTGGCCACGCAAGTCGAAATCGCGCGTGGTTTGCTGGACACGCAGCAGGCGCAGCGCGCTCTGGTTGCAATAGGTGAGATGTTCGCGCTGGTCAAGCAGGACGAAGCCGCTGCTCATGCTGCCGCATACTTCGGCGAGGATGGCGTATTCGCGTGTGAAGCCTACAGGTACATTACTACGTTGTTCTGCTGGAAATCGTGATGACATGCCCTACCTCGACAAAAGCACAAAGCGTTCCTCAGTTTACTTACGATACTCCTCAAGCGGATTGGGAGAGGGAATCCAATAGGTTTTCCCCTTACAACTTTTCAAGGGCGAGTATAGCAGGTATGAGACATACAGGTCAATTGATTTTACCTTAGGGCGAGGACCTGAAAAATTCGCGGCGCAGAAATTTAGACGTGGCTGATGGCGACGATGAAGAGGATGAGAAGCAGGTGGAGGATCATGGCAATGATGCAGCCAGCAGCGATGAAGACGATCCAGCGACGATCATAGATGTAGGATTTGAGCCTGGTGGGGTAGGCCATTGGCGAGCGTTCGGAGGCAACGATGCCCACAGCGATACGCGTGCGCAAGGATGAGGCAACGGGAGAGCGGCGTACCTCTTTCTCAATGGCTTCGTAGCAGTCGCGGCATAGCACCCACGATTCGCGCGGCTCCGGGACGCCGGGCGGCTCCGTGAGATGCACGGGGTCGAACCAGACGTGATTCATACAGACGGCACATCGCCGGGTGAGACGCTTTTTGAGCCGATGCCCCCGTTCAGTTTGTGGCTCGGTAGTGATATGCATGACTTCTCTCTTCGGCCTTACAATCTGGTTGCGATTGTGTACTTGCTGCTTTTCCTATTGTAACATATCGGGGGAGGGGGTTGGGGGGGGGATTCCTGACTCCCATTAGTTGGTGGAATCGTTTCTATAACATTGTTTGCTCACTGATCATCGCTTGTGATACACTTACCTCTGCTGGAAAGCTGAGGAGTTGTGGCCGCGATGCCTATCTATTCTCCGCAGCTCTTCGTCCGTGTTCACCGTCCGGGCACTCTCGCCCCAAGAAAAAAGGCCCTCAATATCGATAAGGAGGAATATTTTTATGCCCTGGATCTTTACCACGGTGAAATTTGTGCATATCTTGCTCGCGATCATTGCCTTTGGTTTTAATGCAACTTACGCCATCTGGATTGTGCGTGCCCAGCGCCAGCCGGAGCACCTGGACTTTGCGCTCAGGGGCATCAAAGTGCTGGATGACTACTGTGCCAACCCGGCCTATATCTTGCTACTTGTCTCCGGTCTCGGCATGGTTTTTCTGGCCGGCTATCAGTTGACCACCCTCTGGTTAGAGCTTGCGCTGGTGCTCTGGGTTATCGCGATCATCCTGGGGTTTGGTTTCTATACGCCGACGCTGCGCCGCCAGATTCGTACGTTGGCGGAGGAGGGTGCGCAAGGAGCAACATTTCAGCGGTTGTCACAGCGCGGGACCGTGCTGGGCATAGTGCTGGGCGTGCTGGTGGCATGCATCCTCGTGTTAATGGTCTTCAAGCCAACGCTCTGAGGTATGCCAGGTCCACCGGCAATCGGGCACCCAATTGCTGGTGGTCCACCGCACGCGGCTTGACGCCCTGGCGGGCTTTGTGTATACTGCAACGTGCAATACGAATTTTTTTCAGTAAGGAGAGGTTATGCCCGACCATCGCTAACACATGCCGGTGAATGTGGCTGAAGAGCAGCACTGTTGCCGCGATGCAACAGGTAGTTTGTTCTGTCCAGCACAGCATGGTAGAGTGTTAGCAGCTTCTGTATCCGGGTCGGCGGCTCTCACGACGCTCATTCTTCCCCCTTTTCGACCTCTTTGAAGTTGTCTCACGTCATGGCAATGCGGCACATGCGCTTTTCCGCTCATGTTCCTGGCATCTCATCACTTCCCACGTGATCGATTTTGATGCAGAGAACATCGTAGTGCCTCATTTCATAGGAGAAGAAAGACCATGGCGAAACAGAAACTCAAAAC
>JAFMRP010000692.1 GCA_017354095.1 Ktedonobacteraceae bacterium | reverse complement strand
GGCCACAGAGAAACCCCACATCGGCCTGTCCGTTGGCGAACTCCTCCAGCGATTGGCCGGTGTCGAATGCCGTTGACAGGTGCAGCGATTGCCCGATATAGCGGGCAATCTGCTCATAGGTGCTCTGTAAGATGGGCGAGAGAAAATTGGCAACACGGAGCGTTTCAGTACTCTGCCTCATACGATCTCCTTTGCAGCTTCCTCCATGTCAGAACGATGGATGCTCTCTCCTTCCATGGCTGCCTCTACGTCACGAACATGGAGGGACGTATCCGTTGTTCCTTTTCCACCGGTCTCCCTATGGTACCCAATGGTTCAGAAATGGTTGATCTTTCTCCTCTACCTGCGTGCCCAACATCGGATGCCGTTCCATGGCAGGCGAATAGCGGCTGGCAGGGACGGTTCTGCCCAATGCCTCGGCCATCGCTCGGATATAGTGGGGCGCACCACCACAACACAAGCCAAGGTAGTTGACCCCAAGCCCCTGCGCCTGACGTGCAAAGTCGGCCAGTTCAAAGCGAGTCAACAAAAACGGCTCCAGCCCCAGAGGGAAAGAGCCCTGCCCTTGGAAGTGGAGCGCCTCGAAGGTCGGAGCGTGCTCCGTCGTTCGATATGGGACCGGTTGGGCCGCCACAAAGCAGGAAACGGCCTTTCTCACTTTTTCGATCAGTGGCAGCATGGTGCTCGGACCACGATCACAATTGAGTCCTACAATATCGGCTCCCTGATCGGCCAATCGCTGACAGGCTTCCACATAATCATAACCATCGCGCGTCTGCGTTGGCTGTACCGTTGCCAGCGTGACCATTGCCGGGAGCTTGAGTTCTTTGATGACCTGTAACCCAATCAACGCCTCGCCCAGATAATCGTTGGTCTCCGCGATCACCATATCAATCCCCTCTTCGACGGCCCAGGTGAGTTGTTCCTCATATTGGGCGCGTACCACCGGAGCGGTTGCTTTGACCTGGTCTGGATCATACGCCCAGGTGTTACAGATATTGCCCGCAACCAGGGCATCCCCTTCACGGGCGACCTCGTTTGCGAGTCGAACCGCTTGACGATTCAGGCGTTCCAGGTCGTGCTCACGCCCGACCGCCTTGAGTTTCTCCCGATGGGTATAGTAGGTGAGCGCCACCATGACCTCACTGCCTGCTCGAAGATATTCGCGGTGCAACTCCTTGACCGCCTCTGGGAAATCCAGGACCACCTCTGGGACATAGGGACCAGCTTGAATGTAGCCCCGCCGCTCCAGTTCAAACACATAGCCTTCGGCACCGATGACAACACCCTGTGCCAGGCGTTCCAGGATCCCACGTGTGGTTCTCGTCTGCATTATGTGCTCCTTTCCGTGATGACTCGGTATGGCCTTTTGTCCATGGGGATATTCCAGGGACTGGCCCATTACGATGGTCATGCCACAAAACGGCGTGGCGAAAAACGGGCAATATCGTAGATTGTTCCCCCTTCGAATGCCAGGTGCATCAAGGTCTGTCCGACCCACGGGGCATATTTATACCCGGTCCCACGCCAACCGACACCAACCAAGATCTGTTCAAAGCCGGGGACCTGACCCAGGATAAACTGATCATCGGCGACCAGATCGTAACAACACTGATCCACATCCTGTACCGCCACTGCTGGAACATCGCGCAGGGTCGGCAGACATGCAGCCACAAAACTCTGGATATCCTGAAGAGACATCGAAGCCATCTTGGCGTCAGGCGGATGATACAAACCGATCTTCACGCCTGGCGTCTTGTCTTTATAGATGGGGTGTCCGTAAATGCCCACATCCAGGTAGGCAAAGACAGGCAACGTCTCGGTCGTCCACTCGGCACGACGTGCGGCTGGAGGAATGAAATACAGGCATTGCCTGGGCCGATCGGGAATGAGGGGAAATTGCACATGGCACCCTTCGATGTGCGTCAGCAGTTCATTGGTCCCCAGTCCAGCCACCACGACCACCTTTTCGGCGACCACCTCGCCGCTCGTGGTCGTGATCACAACGTGGCCATCTCGCTGCTGGAGGTGCGTGATGTTCACCCCTTCCCGAATGGTGATCTGACGCTCGCGCAGGAGCGCCAGGAGCGTCCGTGTGATCTCAGGCACATAGAGCATTCCCGCCTCGACATCCAGGCGTCCCAGGTCCACATCAAACTGGGGAAAGCGCTGCTGCATCTCGTCATGCGAGAGCGCCTCACGCTTCAGCTTCAATCTGCTCAAGGTCTGAAAGCTCTGCACGGCATAGGTCGCGGAGAGATCCGGTGTCACCCTCGACGTCGCAATATTTAAACAGCCGCAATCGATCAAGAATGGCTCGGCAGCGTGTTGCTGTAATTCCAGCCAGAGCTGACGTGCCTGATACGCCAGACGGGCGTAGAAGGGATCCAGATAATCGTTGCGGATGGAGCGGGTCGTGCTGAAGGAGGCCGCTTTGTGGTTGGTCATGCCAATTGTGGCCTGCTCAAGGATGGTGACCTTTCGGGTAAAGTGGGAAGCAGCATACGCGGTGGAAAGGCCCATCACCCCGCCACCGATAATGACCAGATCTTGTATCGTTTGCATCGCTCTTGGATTTCCTTTCGAGATGAGGGAGAGCACCCCGACTATTGCAGTGTCTGTACAAGCGGGCGCTGTCCATGGCCCGGAAAGGTATACTGTTTCGTGCTGAATAACAGCAGTGTTCCACCTGCCAGTCCTTCAGGCAGAGAGCCGTGGTGCAGGCGTATCCACGCATAATACTGCGGAGCGAGTTCATAGGCGGCATACCGATGGGAATCCATGGTATGAACGTGAGACGTGGCCGCACGATCGTGGAAAATGACCAGGTTATACCAGCGTCCCGGGCGAACTTCGAGCGAAGAATAGCTGAGGAGTCCAGGAACTGAGACCAGTTCAGTCAGCAGGTTCTGATCAGCAGCGTGCAGCCTGGCTGCGACTACGGGATCCGTTGTCGACTGCCTTCCACTGACAAATCCGACACATGCCAGATCACGGTTCTGTAACAAGCATGAGGGCTGGTACATGCAGATGCGATGTAGACGGTGTTGGCGCTCTGTTCGATATGAGATCTGAGGGAAAAGGAGGCTCGCCGGATGCTCTGCAGCCTGCAGCAGCAGACGCACCTGCAACACCATATACCGCAATACCACCAGGTCCTGCTTCCTTTTGTGTACGATGGAGATGCGCTCCTGATCATCCGATACTAGTTTGGTTTGTTGTTCTTGAATCACTGGTTCGCTCCTGTATGATGGAGAAGCTCACATGGACATCTGCACGTGAGCACAGCTTCACGTCCAAAGAGAAAAAGGAGAAGCAACGCATCAAGACCAGACAAGCGGGCCTATGCGCTCAAATAGCTTCGGGAAAGAGGTGAAAGAGAGAGAATGGGAGATACATTCAGCACTTAAGAATGCATCATCATACCATACAAGTGGTCAGGAGCATGGGAGGAAGAACAGAAGAGGGGACGTGAGCTGCGAGCAAGAAAAGGCACGTGAGAGGGACCGAAAAGATGAAACGTGGTTAGAGGTGCATCAAGCGGCTGCGTGGGGATACAGAAAGACGGGAAGAACGCCTTCCCAGACGCAATGGGCTCATGTTGAGCGGAGAAACGACGAGGCATCGGGTTTCTCCTGCTCCGGAGGCGAGCAGCGTGGTTGAGAGGGCATACAATAAGTTGCATCTGTCTCTTTGCTCCTGCATTTCAAATGTTCAGCATCCATACGTTACATCGTTGCGAAGTAACAGATGATAGTATGTATTGTAGGGATAGAACGGGAGCTTGTCAACGGCAGCAGGGCTTTTCCAACGTCGGGGTTCCTGATCAACACAGCAAGTGCCTTGAGAGGAGAAACAGGATCGGCCCGCTTCTCTGCAGGCGTATT
>JAFMRP010000691.1 GCA_017354095.1 Ktedonobacteraceae bacterium | reverse complement strand
TCCTGCATCTTTTCCCCCCGCGCCGCCGAAGGCGATTCCTCTCAGCCCGCCTGAGCCGAAGGCTAGCCGCGCCAGCGGCGTTGGCAGGCTGGACAAGAGGTCGCGCGTCCGTCAAACGGAGTTTGATATAGTAGAAAAAAAGGAGAGGGAATATATAGTGAAGCAGAAGATTATTCTGGATTGCGATCCCGGCCACGATGACGCGATTGCCCTGCTGCTGGCAGCGCGGCACCCGGCACTGGAACTACTGGCAGTGACCACGGTGGCAGGCAATCAGTCATTGGAGAAAACAACGCGCAACGCGCTCAAGGTCTGCGCCCTGGCTGGCATTCGAGATATTCCGGTCGCGCGCGGCATGGAGCGGCCACTGGTGCGCCCTCCACGCTATGCCGCAGATATACATGGAGAATCTGGGCTGGATGGTCCACAGATACCCGAAACCGACCTTGAGCCAGTGACACAGCACGCGGTCGATCTGCTGATTGATCTACTGCTGGCTTCCGATGGCGATATTGTCCTGGTACCGACCGGCCCGCTGACGAACATCGCGGCAGCGATACGGCGCGAGCCGGCGATTGTGTCCAAAATTCAGGCTATTTCTTTAATGGGGGGCGCAATGGGCCTGGGAAACACAACGCCTGGCGCTGAATTTAACATCTGGTGCGATCCCGAGGCGGCTGCAATCGTCTTTGGCTGTGGCCGTCCAATTACGATGGTGCCGCTGGAAGTAACGCACCAGGCGCTGGCAACCGGAGAGATTATCGAACGGCTGCGAGCCTCTGGACGGCGTGTAGCCGGGATCGTCGCCGACCTGCTGCTCTTTTTTGCCGCGACCTATCGCGACGTTTTCGGCTTCGATGCACCACCTGTACATGACCCCTGCGCGGTCGCGGCGGTGATTGACCCTACAATCGTGGAAGCACGCCCGATGCGCGTCGAGATCGAGATGGCAAGCGAGTGGTGCGATGGACGAACGGTCTGCGATGTATACAACACAGGGAAACGCGAGCCCAATGCACGCGTTGGCTACGGGCTGGACAACGCCCGTTTCTGGGATCTGGTGCTTGAAACGATCATAAGCTATGACTAGATCTGATAGTCCATTTCCCAGGGATCTTTGCCATTCCAACCCTGTGTCAATTCCTGGTGCTTCTCCAGCGGCTCGCCGCCCTTCATGAGCAGTTCTGCCGGTTTGGCGGCCACCACGGAGTTGGGGGGCACCGACTCCTGCACCAGAGCCATCGCGCCTATACGGCTGCCCTTGCCGACGGTGATTGGCCCCAGAATGGCCGCGCCGACGCCAATGGTCACATCGTCCTCGATGGTGGGATGGCGTTTCTGCTTGCGGCCAGGACTGGGGCGCCACCAGCCGGTCGCGCCAAGCGTGACCTGGTGATAGAGCATCACATTGTTACCGATGACCGCCGTCTCACCAATCACCACGCCCGCGCCGTGATCGATGAAAAAGCGTTTGCCAATCTGGGCGCCGGGATGGATCTCGATACCACCAGTGAGAAAGCGCGCAAGCATTGAGACCAGGCGTGGAAAGAAGGGGATATGCGCATTGTAAAGCGCATGCGCTACCCGGTGGAAGAGGATAGCCCACAGACCAGGGTAGATCAACGCCTCAAAGATATTGCTGCACGCCGGGTCTTTTTCAAAAATAACATCAATAGCATCTGGCCAGCGTGTGCGCCGCCGTGGCGTCTTTCCGGGCGCGGCAATAACGATGCCGGGAGGAAGCTCTGGCAACTGTGAAAGGTCAGGCTCGGAATGGGCAACTGGCTCCTGGCCTCGCGCCTCATCCGACGATATACCTCCGGGTCTCTGTGACATACCCAAGATGATCCTTTGCTTTAGAACATAACGCGATATCCAGTACTCTATTGGAGTGTAGGACAGGCGCCCCACATTGTCAAGGGTCGAGACCGGACCCCTCAACCCCGCATGTGACTTGCTCTGAGCAGGTCCAGAACACCTATATTAATAATAATGGATATACTTTAAGGTTCTGGAACCTCCTTGACATCATAGGTGAGCCCAAACGGTCCTTTCGTCTGAATCAATCCCTGGCCCCCCTCCCCTTCCTCCTCCTCCTCGTCCTCTTCCCTCAGACGGTCAAGCTCTTCCGATGTCTCCGCTGTATCCTGCATCTGCACCTGGCCTAACGCCGTCCTTCTCCGGCGCTTCCGCAAGTAGAGCGAACCAGCAAGAAAAAGAGCAACAAAAATCAAGAATCCCACCAGGCATAGAAGACCGTATACTGCGTTAGAGGCTGCTGCCGCAAAGATCATGATAGCCATCAGTCACATTCTCCCTCGCTATTACTCTGTCAAAGTTCAAGTCCCACTCCCACCGCGCCGCCGCAGGCGATTCCTCGCCGCCAGATGGCGCGAAGCGCAGGTGCGCCAGCAGCGTTTCTGACGGGACCTTTCAAGAGGCCGCGCCAGCGGCCTGGATAAGAGGCCCGTGCATCCCCATCAAACGAAGTTTGACAGAGTCCTATGAGTAAAATAAATAGCATGGATAGTGCAACTATAACAAAAAGACGCGGAAGAAGAAAGAGGGCGACAGCACACAAATATCTAACGAACACCGGCTCGTCGCGTACTCCAGCTGAGCCTGGCAGCTATTTTCCAGCCCGGACACAAAAATCCCAATAAGTTGTCATTCATCTATTGACAATCCACTAAGGGTCCGCTATACTTAGCCGTGTCCTGAAGGGCATATGGTGACCGTAGCTCAATCGGCAGAGCTCTGGATTGTGGCTCCAGCGGTTGTGGGTTCAAGCCCCATCGGTCACCCCAACTGCATAAAACAAGATGTTCTCTTGTTACTTTACCCAAAGTCTGTCCGAAACGGACAGACTTTGCTTCCAAGAACAATGATGGTTCATTGAGAGTCTCCCTTGTTTCCATCCCAACTCTTGTAGTATCTGGCGTCGGATCGTTACGATTCTAGGGTCCCTTTTTTGGTGATGTTGTGCATGGCCAGGTAGACGACCTCATCCGAAGGGCAAATGCGATGGTTGCGTGTCACCTTGCGTGAGGACATATTCACCGACTCAATGGCATTCATTGTGCCCCACCCACATCCCAAGCAGTTCCTTTTGTCCTTCCATGCTCACACCCAGAGCCAGGGAGAGCACCCGGTTGATCATGCGCTGGTTTTCACGCACTTTCACCACAAGACAGTCCACATACCCGATAGGAGAGACTTGCTCAAGGGGATCGGTTCTGCACACTCTCGTACCTCATCCATCACTGCCTCAGTGATGTTGGAGACACATGGGGCGACATTTCTCCCCCACCCATGTTCTGCTGCGGCTGCCATGGCCCCCAGCTCCGCTTTGATCGCATGCTGCCCTGGGGCAGTTCGTCATCGCGCTCTGCCATGACTTGCATCTTCCCTGCCCGTTCACTCTCGGTTCGCAGCAATGTCGTCATGGTCTGCTTCGACCTGGCTGGTTCCCTGGCGGGTGTGATCCGCTCGACGGCGTGAGGCGTTGCTCCTTCGGAGACTGGTGGCGCCGCAAGTGGTGGCACCAGCGTAGATGTTTCGACGACTGGCAACTGCTCAGGCTCAGCTGTTTCCCCCGGGCGCTTACCTTCGCGGTTCTCCATCGAGATGAGTCGGACGTTCTGGATCATGGCTGCTTGCAGCATCTCGTCGATCTCCACCACGCGGCGGGTATAACGCACGCGGCAGCGTGCACGAATGCTCTCGGCCAGCACAGGGTCACCTGCGGAGGGCGGCAGCATCTTGAGCGAGAAGAAGTGACGCTTCGACCAGTCTGGGCGCGCCGGCACCAGGCCAATCTGGGCAATGGCGCGGATATCAGGTGGTAATTTGCCCAACGCGGCCAGCAAGCTCAGGATCGGATCAGGGT
>JAFMRP010000690.1 GCA_017354095.1 Ktedonobacteraceae bacterium | reverse complement strand
CGCAGGCCAGCGCAGAGTTTGTCAAAGCGATGAAGCCTGTGCAATTGAGCGTTGAGGACATTGAGAGCTACCAGCGCTGCCCGCGCCAGTATGCTTACAGCAGCATCTATCGCTTCAGCGAGGAAGCCAGAGATTATCGCCTTTTCCGGCAGGCTACCCAGAAGACGCTTGAGGAGTTGCACCGGCTCATACGTGATCGTTCAGATCCACCGGGGCAGCAAGAGGTCCAGGATATCTATACCCGGCACTGGCAGACGCTGGGAGGACCGGCATCGGCATTCGCGACGATGTATGAAGAGCACGGCCTTGAAGTGGTCGAAACGATGCGCCGCCAGCTTGTAACGGAGCGAGAGGCGCGCCACGATATGCGCCAGAAATTTAACGCGGATGTAGCTGGCCACACGGTCAGGGTCACGATTGACCGAGTGGAACAGGGGAAGGAAAGCACGCCCGTGCGCTTTGTGCGCACCCGTTTTAGCACAAGCAAAAAGCCGCCAGATCCCGACATGCGCGATTTCTTCTATACGCTGACCTATCGTCAGCACTTCAGCGGTCAGGAGGCGGAGATCTACAGCCACAACATGAGCAAAAACGAGCTGGTCCAGCGTAAGCTCTCGTCCAGGGTCGAGAAAAACCGCCAGGAAAAGGTGGTGCGGCTGCTGGACGGATTAGAGCGCGATGAATATCCGGCCCGCCCGGAGAAGTCTGACACCTGTGCCAGCTGTCCTTTCTACTGGATCTGCCCGGCGTAGCGGGCGATCCTTGGGGGTCATCTGTCCCCTGACAAGGTATTGGGAATCAGGAGGAAACTGATGGATGAGAAGCAAATATTCGAGCATATAGAGGAGCTAGTCAACGAAGAGCACGCGCTTATGCAGCGGGCAACCACCGAAGAGGGTGGGCTAACGGAAGGAGAGCAAGCGCGTATGCACCAGCTTGAGGTTGGGCTGGATCAGTGCTGGGATCTATTGCGGCAGCGCCGCGCCCGTAAACACGCGGGGCTTGATCCAGACGAGGCCAGGGCACGGGATGCAGATACCGTCGAGCGCTACCTGCAATAAGCAATGGTGAGGCGGCAAGCAGAGAGACGGCAATTACCTGATAGTCGTCTCTCTTGCTTGTGCGGGGCTATGGCTGGTTTTCGTCCTGAGTTGGAGCTTCGGCCTGGACTGCCAGGTCGCGATAGACGCCACGATAGCGTTCAGGCAGCATGGCTGCGATCTGGTGCATAATTTCCTCAGTGGCGTTATTGATATCCTCGCGTGTTATCTTCGCGCCTTTGGGCTTAAAGACGATGGGTTTGCCATAGGTAATCGTTACTTCGGGCCTGAACGACTTGAACACTCTCTCGCTGCCATAGATCGCCACCGGGATCACCGGAGCCCCGGAACGTAGAGCAATCATGCCCAGGCCGGCGTGTCCCTTGCCCAGCGCGTGTACCTTGCTGCGTGTTCCCTCGGGAAAGATTACCAGCACTTTGCCCCGCTTCAGCAGATCGTCGGCTGCGCGCAGCGACTGGCGGTCGCCTTCGCCACGTTTCACCGGGAAAGCGCCCAGAAAGCGTACCAGCCAGCCGACTTTGCTTTTGAACGACTCCTCTTTCGCCATATAGACAACCTTGCCCGGTATATAGAGCGGAACCAGTGGTATATCGGTCCATGAGAGATGATTGGGCGCGATAATGTAGGGTCCTTTGCGAGGGACGTGATAGTGTTCGCGCAGGCGCACGCGAGCGATCAGAGCCAGAACCAGTATCGCAAATCCACGTATCAGGTTATAGAGAACGAGAGGCGTTGAGTACGGCTCATAGAGATTCTTCTCGCGCCGGGTGGATGCGCCTTGCTCATCTTGCTTGCTCACGCGACTCTTCTGGCCGCTGGCGGGGTCCATCTCCTGTTTCATAGCGTGCGACTCTCCACATATTGATAGATTACATCGAGTACCTGTTCCACACTCAAGTGATCAGTCTCTATGATAACCGCGTCTCTGGCGGGCTGCATATGTTCACGATCTACTGAATCGCGCAGTTCGATATCATGCATAACCGCCTCGATAGAGGGCAGAGCGGGATTATGCACGCCCATACGTTCCTCCAGTTCAGTATAGCGCCTGCGCGCCCGTTCCTCCAGGCTGGCCGTTAAATAGATTTTCAATTCGGCGTCGGATAGCACGACCGCGCCGATATCGCGTCCGACCATCACCACGCCACCAGATCGCGCCATTTCGTGCTGCTGCTTGCGCATAATAGTGCGTACTTGTGGGTGTGCTGAAACGGTTGAGACCGCGTTAGTGACGGCCGCACTGCGGATATCCCAGGTGATATCGCGTCCATGAACGGTGACAGTGTACTGGCGTCCGTCCGCAATCTGTGGACGGCTGATACTTATCTCGGCACGAAGCGCCAGAGCCTCTAGAGCCGGTCCTTCCTCAATATCCATGCCCTCATGTAATGCCAGCCAGGTCAGAGCGCGATACATCGCCCCTGTATCGACATAGAGATACCCCAGGCGGCGCGCCAGGCGCTCTCCCAGAGTACTCTTGCCTGATCCAGCCGGTCCATCAATCGCAATACGTTGTGGCCCCCGCATGAAAATTATAACTCCTCGTATGGCTATTTATACTGTTGGGGATTATATCACAATGGGGGGACTAGGTAGTGGGCATAGCCCAGGCTCGAACATAGTCGACATCGAAGGAGGCGGGGAACGGGGTGGAGGCATCAGGATTGCCGGGCCACTCGCCGCCGACGGCAAAATCGATCAGGATAAACATTCTGCCATGAAATTGATTGACGACGGTATTTTGTTGGACGTCGTCCAGGTAAAAGGTGATGGTATCGGGCGTCCATTTCACCGAATAGGTGTGGTAGTCCTGAGAGAGGTCTACACCGTGATAGGTATGCATCTCTTCTCCTGTAGGGGAATGGTAGGTCATATAGTAGACCGATGTGTCGTATCCCAGGTTCTCCATCACATCAATTTCATTGACGCTGTTATCAATGTCGTAGAGCCAGAAGGCGGGCCAGAAGCCCTGTCCTTGAGGAATCTTGCCGCGAAACGCAAAGTAGCCGTAGGTCTGGCTAAATGTGTCCATCGTGTTGAGCATGCAGGAGCGATACTGATATTGCACGCCCTTTACTGTGACGGGAGTATTGTCTGCTTCGACGTGCAGTATGCCATCTGATACATTACACTGGTTGAGCGTGTAACCCTGTTGTTCACCGCCGCCACCTGGCCCCCAGTTCAGCCCGCCGTCTCGCCAGACAGAGGCATTGATAGCATTGCCATTGAACTCATCATCGAATGTGGGTTTCCAATCGGCATTGATAGCGGGAGGTATGGGCAACATGGGAAGCGCTGTTTTTGGTGGTGTGGGTGTTACTTGAGTATTTCGTGGTGGTGAAGCTTTCTGGCAGCTAAAGAGAGCAATGATCAAGCCAGCACACACAGCTATTACCATATTCATAAGCATATACTTGTTTTTCATGAACCCTCAGAGAGCAAGGATATAAAAATTTGTTATAGTAAAAGATAGAGATTCTACACTACGTATATGCTATATAATACATTATCTGGTTACAATATATTTGTCGCGCTCATGGTCAGTGCCGGGAGGCTAATTTTCGCCTGCCGGCATTGATGTTAAAGAGAGTTAGCTGCTCGTGCTATCATAGCCATGCAGGAATGCAAGGTCCTCTTTTGCAGGTGGGTGTAAGACAAGTTCCTCGACGAGGGAGAGTGTCGCCGCCAGGTCGGCCAGGTCGAGCATCTCGACGGGCGAGTGAGAATAGCGGCGCGGCAGTTTTAATTCCAGCGTAGCGATGCCGCCAGCCGCGAGGTGAGCCGCGGCGGCATCCGTCACGCCGCCGTTAGCGATCGCCAGTTGATAT
>JAFMRP010000689.1 GCA_017354095.1 Ktedonobacteraceae bacterium | reverse complement strand
TGGTGGAAACGGTCGAGCCCTTGTTGCGGCGTGCTGCGGGACACGAAATTGATACCAATGCTGATCTTGAAGATGTCGTGGCGACCCTGCTCCGGCTGGTTGGGGGATAGGGGGTGGCGTCGTCACCTGAGGCACCGCCCCCTGTTTGTATATGTTTAGCCTTTGAGGCCGCTCTGGCGATAGCCTTCGACGATATAGCGTTGCAGGATAAAAAAGACGATGAGCAGCGGGAGAATGCCGAGGGCAGCGCCGATAAAGAGTTCGTGCAGGTTAAGGACCTGAGCGTTCAGGAAATTGGAGAGCACCACCTGTACCGTCCAGGCGGAGGAATCCTGACCGACCACCAGGGGCCAGAGGAACGCGTTCCAGCTATTGATGAAGGTAATCACACTCAGGGCTGAGATGATGCCATAGGAGTTGGGGACCACCACGCGCCAGAAGACGCCCCAGTAGCCGAGGCCATCGACGCGCCCGGCTTCCTCCAGTTCGTGGGGGAAGTTCAGGAAGAACTGGCGGAAGAGGAAGGTGGTGAAGCCGCTGAAGAGTCCTGGCACCACCAGACCCTGTAGAGTGCTGACCCAGCCCAGGTAGGAGACGATAACGTAGGTCGGTACAAAGATCACCGCGCTGGGAATCATCAATGTTGCCAGAATGGCGTAGAAGACCAGGTTGGCCCAGCGGTAAGGGATGCGAGCCAGGCCGTAGCCAGCCAGGGCGCAGATCAGGATCTGTCCGACGGTTTGCAGGACAGCGATCATGGCCGAATTGATCATGCCATCCAGGAAGGGAACCTCGTGGTCATTGAACAGTTCCTGGATATTCTCAAAGTGCAGCGTGCTGGGGAAGAAGGTCCAGTTTGGCGAAGTGATTTCTTTTTCCGAGGCCAGCCCGTTGCGCACGATCAGGTAGAAGGGGATCAGGAAGAGCGCCGCCAGCACGATCAGGAGTGCGTACCGCAGGATGGTACTGATGATTTTTCCTGGTGCTGGACCTTTGCGATATGTTGTTGTGTTCGTCATGGTTGCCATATATTCTGCCCTTTATTTTTAGCTCCACGCGTTTTGTGTTCTTCCCATAGCCCTGGCGTTACTCGGAGCGACCGAAGCCCAGGAGGCGTCCCTGGATGAGAGTGAAGATCACGATAATGAGCGTCAGGATAATCGCGCCAGCGCTACCCTGTCCGTAGTTCTGATCGCTCAGGGCGACCTTGAAGAGATAGACCAGGGGAGGGCGTGCCAGAATCGCGTTGCCGCCGGACATAATATTGAAGAACTCATCGAAGGCCTGGAAGGCCGCGATAACATTGAGTAGCAGCACCGAGATAGAGGCATTGCGCAGCAGGGGAAAGGTAATGCGGCTGAATGTCTGCCAGCCTCTTTTCGCGCCATCGACGGTCGCGGCTTCATAGAGTTCGCGTGGGATATCTTGCAGGCCAGCGATGAAAATGATCATATAGATGCCCAACTGGAGCCAGAGGCGTACAGTGACCAGTACCAGCCAGTACCAGGGTGGAGTAGCGGTTTGTATCCAGGCGATGGGATGGATGCCGAAGTGGCTGATCAGGTTATTGATCAGGCCATAGAACAGGCCATTGAAGATATTCATCTTCCAGACCAGTGAGGCGATGACATAGGAGCAGGCCGTTGGCAGGAAGAAGACTGAGCGGAAGAGGCCCTGAGCGAACTTAGTGCTATTGACCAGCAGGGCCAGTCCCAGGGCGCAGGCAAAGGTTGTGGGCACGATAAAGAGAGTAAAGATAGTAAACGTGGCCAGGGATTTAATGAACTCGGCATCTCTGAGCATATCAATGTAGTTCTGGAAGCCAATGAATGCCGTTGGTGTGATAGTCGCGCGTGCGTCAGCGAAGCTGAGTACAAAGCTCCAGATAATCGGGATATAGAAAAAGACCAGCAGGCCGAGGATCAAGGGACCAACGAAGCCCCAGAAAACCAATGTGATTTTGAGGGAGCGGCGACGTTTTCGCTGCAGGCTTATCGCGCGTGCGGTGGTTAGCTCCTCTGCTGAGGAGGTAGTAGTGCTCAAATCCATGTACTCTTCCTTCCTCATAGTGAACAAATGGGCGCCCGCTGTTGGTATAGCGAGCGGATGCCCATTTGTCGGAGAGGTAAGTCTAGCTCAGCAACTTCTGCAACTCGGTATTGGCTTTATCCGCCGCGGTATTGAGCGCGCTCATGGGGTTGGCATTATTTTTAATAATATGGCTCACCGCGTCGGACAAAGCGGTGCCCATAGCGGAGTCCCAGAGGGGTGGAGTGGCGTGTCCATACTGGTTCAGGAACTGGACCGCTTCGGCGGCGGGGCCGCTCTGTAGTTTCGTCGTTTTCGCAGCGGTGCTTTTGCGTGGTGGGACGTGGAAGCCATAGCCCACATTCCAGTCCGTCTGGACATTGCTGTTATCGATCCAGAGCCACTTGACGTAATCTTTCGCAGCGGCCACATTTTTGCCTTTAGCCCAGACCATTTCCGCCCAGCCGCCGAAGAAGGTCGCCGGCTGTCCCTGGGCATCGAGGGCCGGGAAGGGGATAATGCCGAAATCGTCGCCGATAGCTTGCTGGATGCCGGGCATGGCCCAGAGGCCGCACCACTGCATCGCGCACAGGCCCTGTGTGAACGACGAGGGGTCCCACCAGAAGGTTGGTGCATCGACGAGCAGGCTGCCGGACTGGTTCAGTTCACGTAGTTTCGAGTAGGCAGTAGCGATGCGATCGGTGTTAAAGACGATCTTATTGTCATCGGAGATAAAGTCGCCTCCGGCTGACCAGCCAAGGATGTAGGTGAGGGCATCGACGCCGCCATCTGTGCCTATATAGAGGCCTTTCTGGTTGCCGCTGCTCAGTTTTTTTGATGCCGCGATCAAGTCATCCATCGTCTTAGGGGGTTCGACGCCGGCCTTTTGGAGCAGGCTCTTGCGATAGTAGATGACTCCCATATCGTTGATCATTTTGATCGCGTAGATTTTGCCATTGATTGTGAGGGGTTTCAGCGCGACGGGATTGAAGTCATCTTTAACGGACGCAATGATATCGTCGAGCGGCTCGATCTGGCCAGCCTTGACCTGGTCAACGGTGGGATTGGGCAGTTCAAATACGTCGGGAGCATTGGAACCGAGCAGCGCGGCGCGTACTTTGTCGGGATACTCGTTGCCGGTGCCTGGTACCCAGCTGACTTTTACATTGGCCTTAGTGTACTCTTTGGCATACTTGAAGACGGCGTCCTGAGTGCCTTTCTCGCCATACTGATGATACCACTGGTTCAGGGTAGGAAGATTGCTGTTGGTGGGGGTATTGTTGCCACCTGTGCCCGCGCAGGCGGCGAGCAGAGAACCGCTCAGGGCCGCGGTACCGGTGTACTGGAGAAAACGCCGTCGTGTGAAAATGGTAGGGACATTCTGATCCTGTGCCATGTCCTTTTCTCCTTGTCTGGTGGTACTACTTAGTACTCTGTTCAAGACGTTGAAAATGGCAGAACTCCGCTGAGCTCTTTACACAGATAATGACCATTTAGAGCAGGGAATTGATCACGCCCGGTGATCAACTGCTACTTCGTTGTAAATGGCCATGGAGCAGAAAGCGATGGGAAGATCGAGATATGTGAATGTTTCCTCCTCCGGTAACGAGCCATATTCTGGAAAGGATAGATATATCATCTATTATATCTGTTACGCCGGGGGAGGTAAAGACATTCATTTTCTAAAAAATAAGATTAGCTTCTAAGAACCACCTCTTTCCGCTTGCCAAAATCAAGCATAACATTTATACTAACTTTTGTCAATGATTGAAGTTAGTTGGCAAAGATAGGGCCTGTCAAGAGGAAAGAGAATATGCAGCCGATGGATCGCAGGTTAATGCGGGAGATCAACCAGAACATGT
>JAFMRP010000688.1 GCA_017354095.1 Ktedonobacteraceae bacterium | reverse complement strand
TGCTGATCTGAGCGGTGCCCGTCTTGATAAGGCGCGTTTTATCGGGCGCGTTCCCCTGGCGGATATCATCTCTCCTCCGCCCGAACTGGCAGGTAGCGCCCACTGAATCACGCCCGCGCGGCGAGCAGCGCCAGACCGCGATCGCGATGCTGCTCTGTGAGAAATCTGCTCGCTGCGGCGTAGTATAATGATAGGGAATCTTTTCTGCAGTTTGTTTTTCTGTTATGTGAGGAGCGTGTATGAACCGAAGAATCGCACATCGGCCTCGTTATCGCAACACGCATTATCCACTACATTCCTTCATGAACACCCACAAACAATTTTTACAGACCCGCTGGTCCTATCGCAAACAGCAGCTCACCTATGAAAAGCGAGCATTAGGCCATAGCCTCACGTTGATCCCGCTCAATTATCGTCTGATGCGCTCGATCATCGTGTATCAATAGCCCTCATCGCTTTGCAGGGATAGCGTCGGGTGATTCTCTTTTTCCTCGCCTTTTGCTATGCTTCGTCATCTGCCCTTTCGGGGATCGCGCTCTCTGTAGTCGGCTGGCCCAGCAGGCTGGTGACGAGGCCGAGCATATCGCTGGTAAACTTCGAGTTCGCGACGACTTTCTGCGCGCCAGCTTGCAGCGCTTTGCTGCGCGCCTCCAGGTCCATATGTGAGCCGAAGGCCAGCACGGGGCGATTATGAGCGCGTGCCATGCGAATCGCGGCCTCCCAGTCGACTCCCTGCGTCGAAATATTGACGATGACCAGGTCGGGGCGATTGTCGCCTTCCAGGCGTTGCTCAAATGTGCGCAGATTGCGTACCGTGGTCGCTTCTATGTCGTGGTGGCGCAGCGTGTCGTGGATGCGCACAGCGAAGAAAAGATCCTTTTCCAGGGCTAGTATGGTGTTTGTCATGGCTAGTCTTCAGTGCGTTCATGAACTGGACGGTGAAAGCGCTCACCCAACTCCTGGTTGATGACATCCAGGTTGGTATATAGATCAGGTGTCAATACGTGGTGGGTGCCATTGCAATAGGGCTTGTCGCACTTTCTGACATGGTTGGTCTCGAAAACGAGATTGCCGTTTTCAACGGTCATCCAGATATGTTTGCGCGAGTAGCCATCGCCCCACTTCAGAATCAGGCCATCCTTATACTCATCGAAGCGCCCCTGACCATAAAGGTAGTCTCGATTGAACATCTGCAGTATCCGTCGCGCACGGCTGGCCTCGATGACGCGTTCAACCTCTGGTGCCATGTGGGTTGTTGCCTCTTCAGCCAGATCTTCAGGTGGAATGAAAAGCTCGCGTGAAGAATGCTGCTCTTCGCGAATCATTTGCTGGATCATCTGTCCTTCTTCGTCGCTCAAGCCGTGTCCCTGGCCGAGAATGGGATTTTTTTGCGGTTGTTTGCCGGGTTGATATGACACGATAGTCGCTACCTTTCTACTGCTGTGAATTTCAGAAAGCTCACAGTGTAACTACCTTACATGTTATCATAGTCATATCTTAACCGCACCCTGCCAGCGCAGCCAGAAACCTTAGAGTGGCGATCAATGTCGCTAACCTATCTCGTGCGTGAGATCAACAACGTTGAAAGAAACATTCTGAGCAAGTATGGTGTGGATATCCTCCTCGAATTGCTGGATGTGATGGCGCATCGCAGTCCGAGCCTGCTCCACTTCCCCTCGTTCAATCGCAGCCAGAATCTTTTCGTGGCCTCGCTCCGATGCCTCGGGCCCACCAGTGCGCTGGCTGGAGATCAGACGACCCACATAAAGCGCCTGGCTGGCCGGACGCAGCGTTTGAGCAAGCAATCGGTTGCGCGCCATGATCAGAATAGCTTCGTGGAAAGCGATATCCAGGCGCGTAAACGTTTTGGGGTCCGCCAGAGCCGCGCGCATCTGCTTGACCAGCGAGTGGAGCCCTTGTAACTCCTCCTGTGTTCGCCTCTGAGCTGCCAGAGCCGCAACCTCCACCTCTACCACGCAGCGCATCTCCAGCAATTCATTAAGTACCGTTTGGTCTTGATTTATGCGCAAATGCTCAAATAGAACCAGGGGATCAAGGTAATTCCATTGTTCGGAGGGCTGGACTTGCATGCCGCTTCCATGCTTAACTACGACCAGCCCCTTGCCGGCCAGCACACGCGTTGCCTCGCGAATCACAGTCCGGCTGACTCCGAACTGCTGCGCCAGAACCATTTCGGAAGGCAGAAACGCGCCCGGCACCAGCGCCCCACGCATAATCTGCGTCACGATCTGCTGCACCACACCCTCATGAAGACGTTGCTGGCTCACTGGGCGATAACTGTGGGTAGAAATGGGCAGTTGTGTCATCAGGAGATTTCACTTTTTCTCTATTGTCAAGCAACGTGTCGCTCTCAATCGACTTGTATGATGACTTGGTGACCTATTGACAATAACACTATAGCATTTTATCATCGTGGTATCAAGCTATTTTTATCGATTAAGGCCCATGTACTGTTGACGATGCAAAGGAGCGACCATATGTCAACACCGGAAAAACATGACCTCCAATCACTTGCGCAAAAGATGTCCCGTAGAACCTTCGCCGCGCGTGCCGCTGCCCTGGGTCTCTCTGTGAGCACTGCCGGATCGCTGCTGGCAGCATGCGGTGGCGGAGGGGGAGGCACCAGCGGGCAGATCACGGTCTGGACCTGGCCGGATAACGACAAAACCTTCGCTAAGACCGTCCCTATTTTTCAGAAGAAGCACCCCGGCATCAAGGTGAACGTTCAGCCCTTTCCCAACGCTGATACCGATTATGCCAACAAACTGCTCACCGCTCTCGTCTCTGGCTCAGGGCCAGACGTTGCGATGGTCGAGATCAACGTCGTTGCCAAGTTCAAAACAAAACCTGGCTTTGTCGATCTCTCCCAGGCACCCTACAATGCCAAACAATATCAGAGTTCCTACGCCGAGTATGCCTGGAACTATGTGAGCGATTCCCAGACGGGCAAGGTCTTCGCCCTGCCCAAAAATACTGGCCCCGGCGCTATGTTCTACCGCAGAGACGTATTTGAGAAAGCCGGACTGCCAACAGAGCCAGAAAAAGTCCAGTCCTTGCTCAAAGATTGGGATGCCTTCCTGCACGTCGGGCAGCAGCTGTCCATTGCCGGCAAGCAATGGATGGTCTCAACGCCCAATCAGATTTTTAGCACTATCGTTGGCGAGGCGGGACTTTCCTACTACGATGCCAATGGGACCCTTCAGCTGGATAACCCTATCTTCAAAGTTGCCATGCAGCGTGCACAGGACGCCTGGAATGCCGGTATTATCTCTCCTTTCACCGACTGGAGCGCTGAGTGGGGTGCGGCCCTGGAGAAAGGCACCATCGCTACACATCTGTGGGGTAACTGGTTCGGTGGCAATATTAAAAGCGTCTACGCCAAAGATACCGGCGGAAACTGGGGAGTCACTTATGCGCCGGCCTTTGATGGCAAAACTGCCTTCGATAGCGGAGGCGACTTTATCGGCATCCTGGAGAGCAGCCAGAATAAGCAGGCTGCGTGGGAGTTCTGCAAGTTCGTCACCCAGGACATGGATAGCCTGCAGACCATGTATGCCGCCAACGACCTCTATCCAGCCTGGAAACCTGCCTTAACGCAGCCCTGGATGAATCAAAACGACGCTTACTATAAAAATCAGAATGTTAACCAGGTCTTTGCACCCGTCCAGAGCAAGATGACGCCTCCCATAACCAATCCCAACGATGCCACCGTCGGCACTGTTGTTACCAGTATGCTCAACGACATCACGCGGGGAAAAATGGAGATCGATGCGGCGCTGAGCAAAGCAAAGCAGCAGATCCAGGCCAAAACCGCAAGCTAGTGTATCGTTTCCCGTGCGCTCATGAAAGTTTGACGTTTCAAACGTCAAACTTTCATG
>JAFMRP010000687.1 GCA_017354095.1 Ktedonobacteraceae bacterium | reverse complement strand
GCCGGCGCAACAAGCACGCGGCCAAGAAGTTCTTCCGCAAGCTGCTCAAGGGGCTGCAATACGTCCCGCGGGTGATCATTACCGACAAACTAGCCAGCTACGCTGCTACGAAGAGGGAAACCATGCGAAGTGTCGAGCACCTCCAACACAAGGGCTTCAATAATCGGGCGGAACGCTCGCATCAACCGACCAGGCAACGCGAGCGAAGCATGCGGCGCTTCAAATCACCGGGTCATGCCCAACGCTTTCTTTCCGCGTTTGGGCCGATCTTGGATCACGTTCGGCCCAAACGGCATTGTCTCAATGCCTCGGTTTATCGTGCCCTCATGCAGGATCGTTTCCTGCTATGGAGCGAGGTAACCAGAGGGAAAGCAGCTGCCTAACAGCGCACTCTCCCCTCTCATCCTCCGCTTCTCTCCCTTTCTCCTCCCAAAAAGCTCTTCTGCTATTCCCCTAAGTTGACAATACCGCCCGAAAGGCTCTGATCGGTGGCGAAATAGAAGCGGGTCTCTCGTTGGCCTGTTGGGTCTCGGCTGATCACCCACCGCAGAGGCAAGGGGGGCGGCCAGCACGAAAGCGATTCCACCAGCCGGTGCCGCTGTACCACTCAATTTGGCGACTCCCTTCTCCATACCAGTTCACGGTGGCTTTGTGCCACTGGGCGCTCGGGTCTGTAAGGAGGTGATCCCGTCTGGGGAGACGCTCTCCCATCACACGCGGACGACCTTCTCGACGAGGAGGGTTTGGGGGCAAAGGCTCATAGAGGCAAGCGTCAGGCCGTAGGGGAGCGATCAGCGTCACTCGCCATTTCGCACAGGTCAGGCCCAACTCGGTAGAGCTGTAGGCTCCGTCTCCTACCAGGATCATGGGGCGCTTGGGCAGCCAGCGACGCAGGAGGTGGACAAGTTGCCCGGTCCAGTCAGGAACCGTTTTGTGCCGCCGTCCCAGCTTCCGATCTTGCTCAGGCGAGGAGAGCAGGACACACAGAAAGGGCAGCGCCCAGGCACGTTTGGTCCAGGAAGGCTTGACGACAAGCATCAGGCAAAGCCACCGTAAACCGCGGCTCATCTTGGGTGCCCGCTCAGTGGAGCGCACTGGATCATGATAAACGCTCCATTTGCGGATATGCGGTCCCCATCGTCGTTCCAGCGTTTCATCGACGACCAACCGAACGGGGGCCCCGGCAGGGACGAAGGTGCGTACGAGCAAAAGCAAGAGCACTTTGCTCATCTGCAAAGGCGACCAGCGTGCTCGACTGAGTACATGATGAAACACGTTAAACTGCCTGAGTTGATGCAGACCCATTATGCACAGGGCAGCGGTCACGGTTCGCCGCCCACGAGCGAGGAGGGTTCCTTCCAGCAAGATGAGGACTTTCCTCCAAGTTGGGCGAGTGAACCCTGCGCGAAAGGGCACCAGAAGCAGAGTGAGCAGATGAGAGGTCATCAGGATAATCTCCTCCTTTGAGCGTACAATTGCCCTTATCATACTGGAAGCGATAAAGCTGTCCCCATGAAATTTGTGCAAAGTCCAGGTATCTTTATCGTCGGGATCGCACTGCTAGGCCTATTTGTCCCCTGTGGGGGGAAGAACGGTCCTTTTTTCCTTTACCCAGGTCCGTATAGGCAGGGTTATGAGGAAGAAAAGCGGTATTCTTCCCTCTCCGTTCCCCCTGGGAGGGAAAATCAGGCTGTTTTCCTGTTGGCAAATTCACTGAGGAGTGGACCGAATTGGTACCGAAGGGTGGGAATTGACGCCTCGATGCCTGGAAAAGCCGCTTCCCATCGAGGATATCATTGGAGAAAGTGGTCAATAACTCGAAGCTCTACGTACATGTAGAACCTGTCATTCATCACGCGACATACATAACGGCCTTATCCGACACCATCACTGAGGTCAGGCTGTTTTGATCTCGTCCATGAGTGCATACATCCTCATGGATGAAGCAAGGTCGCCCCTATCGCCACCTGATGATCATCACATGATCTCCCATATCCCGTCCGGTTCGAGAGATGAAAGTAGCTCTTCCCACGATATTGACTGCTTGATGATGGTGCCACCAGGCTTCTTCTGCCAGTATATATACGTGCCGGGTGTCTCTGGATTCGCGTAGACATGTGCCGTATGATAGGAAACGTAGGGAAAGTTCTGCAAGTGTTCGACGGTATCTCCCTGATCAAGAGCGGTCTTGCAGTCTCTGAAATAACGCAGGCGTCCCCGCCACATTTTGGCTCTCTTTCCAGCCGTATCAAGGTACCACGGCTGATCACTTACTTATATGAAGCACCCTCCATTGAAGCTCTACTATGATGGTCTTACCGCAAATGAGCATATCAAAGGTATGACGATATTCAATCGTAAGAAGTTCCCGACCGTTATCTCAGGCTTTCTGTTTGTTCCCTCTCCATTATCCTCATTGAGTGAGTGATAAATGACTTGCGACATGAGCACCTGTCCACCGATATGAGCAGTTCAGTTCATGGCTGCGAGCGCAGCAGCTTCAAATAAAGAGGAGGTCAGCCACAGATGTATCAAAAATCCGTTCGCGTCATTCCCACATGTACGTCTACGTGCCTCGACCATCTGCAGATCTTCGCTAGAGCAACACTTTTCAAGTCAGAAGCAGATGGAGATAGAGGGATAGACTCCATAGTTCAAGCTATTTTATCAGGGAGTCTGTCTATAGGAGACCTGTGCGTCTAGAGTGAGATTGGGAAATCGGATGTTGCTCACCGTTTTTCGTTCTCGATGCGCAGATGATCAGTGGTACTTTGGCCCAATCGGTGAACGCTTGGTGAGCGTGAAAGCCCTCTCAGTTCATCATTTCGGCCAAGAAAATTCGGTTCAATCTGTTTTTCTCAAAGGAGAGAGCCCGGCTTTCCCAGCGTCTCTGTGCCTAATAGGCCGGAGAGAAGTCCCCATTGGCACGCGACCGACGGGGTATGCCCCAGGCCAAGGACAAGCGATGGGTAGCTACCGCCTCCTCCCCCTGCTCTTCATGAAGCCTTCGATGCCCCCCACCTCCTGGGTAATCCCGTCGGTGATCGAATCACGCTCTTGTTCGGTGGGCTTCCGACCGTGCTTTTGCTGAAACGCCGTTTCTTCTTCTCCCTGCCTCCTATTGACCCACTCGCTGTAGGGCCCCTCGGCTTCAGCATATGGGTTACTACCCACCATCGCTACTGCACTGTCGGGAATATCCGATGGGTGAATCAGACGTACGCGAGCAACGAATCTCTCTATTTTATCCAGGGCTGTATGCAGACCTTCACTGCCTTGTCGCGCTTCTTCAACGACTGCGCGGGCTCCAGCCATCAGTCTGTCAGCACGCTCTCTGTCAAAGACGACTCCCTGGGGGACCTCTGTAGTCCCTGAAGCATGCCTCTGATCCTCTATCCGGAGACGCCTAGCGTCCACCGTAACTAGGTTATGCCCTTCATTTACACCTCCATCACTCTGCTTGGGGATATGCAATTCATCCATTCGTTTCTCCTTGCAATATCTCGTATTGAGGCAAGGCGAAGATCCTAGCGGTTTTGGTATCTATTCAGAAGGGTCAGGAAAAAGCGGGAAGAACGGGATGACCCGCCAGGGTCTGGTCCAGCGCAGAAAGCAGATCGACGCCTTGCTTGCGCAGTATAGCTTCTACTGCCTCATGTACACATGCTTGCCAATTCTCGTTGGCTTCGCGCAATGCCTGATTTTCTTGTCGCAGTTGTTCTCGCTCTTCGATCTGGATCATGTGGCTCCACTGGCAGATCGATGCACCTCGCTGCAACGACATAGCCCTTCTGAATAGATACCAAAACCGCTACAGCGGTCTTCACAATGCTTGACCCCTCGTGACAAAATAGACTCATGTAAGCTTATTCTTACGACTTACGACAGCGGATTCTGCG
>JAFMRP010000686.1 GCA_017354095.1 Ktedonobacteraceae bacterium | reverse complement strand
CACTAGTATTATCGTACTGGCGTCTATTCCGGGTAAATATGCCGCAGCGTACACTCTTGAACGCTGGGGCCGCAAAGCGACGCTGATTAGCTTCACCGTTATTGCCGCCGTGAGCGCTCTCCTGTTCGCACTCTCTCAAAATGTTACGCAGGCCCTCATCTTTGGCATGCTCATGTCCTTCTTCGGCATTGGCGTCGATCCGGCCATTAAAATCTATGGGGCTGAACAGTACCCCACATCGATACGGGCCGTGGGCGTGAGCGGATTTGAAGGGATTGGCCGTCTCTTCGGGGGAGCACTGGCTCCTTTCATTATGGCTTACATACTTGCCGCTGGCGATGTGCTTGGCTCCTATGTCTTCGTGGCTGTCCTTGCTCTCATCGGTGTCGGCACCGTTGCCATCTTTGGCCGCGAAACCCATGGAAAAACGATTGAAGCAGCCGTGGACAATAGTCCATCGGTACGTACAGCAGCTTAAGTGCCAGGAAACAGATCTATGAAAAATTCTCTTTATGAACGCCTGGCATACTGGGCTGAGCACACACCGAACCACCCGTGCATTGTGGAAGTGGAGACTGCGCGATCAATAACCTATGCTGAATGCCTGCAAGCCGTGCTGGAGATACGGCAGCACATCGGCAGTACACCAAAAAACATTTTCCTTATGATGCCCGGTGGCATCGTGAACGCGCTGCTATGGCTAAGCGCCCTGACGGGAGGGCATACCCTGGTCCCACTTTCGCCAGATACGGTCGCGGACGAAGCACGACGTGCAATGAGCATGTTTCGGCCAGACCTGCTGTTCATTGAACAAGATCGGCAGGGAAAAGCATTTTTCCCTGCCACTACAACAGTGGTGACCCGTCAGGAGTGCGAATCCTGGCTACATTGCCATGAACACAATCCCTATGCACCCTCGACACCCACCAGCGAAGGGTATGCTTGTGTCATGACTTCTGGCTCGACCGGTCAATCCAAGGGTGTTGTGCTGGCAGAACACCAGATCGCCTGGACCGCTGAGCAGATAAAAACTGTTCACCAGCTGACGCAGCAAGATCGCGGCTTTACAACCCTGCCCTTCTTTCACGTCAATGCCCCGATTGTTAGCCTGTGTGCGTCGATGCTGGCTGGCAGTACTGTCATGATCGCCAGTCACTTTAGCCGCCGTAAGTTCTGGTCCTGGGTCGAGCACTACCAGCCAACCTGGATAAGCCTTGTACCAACCATCGTGGCGATTTTGCTGGATGCGGAGAAACCGGCATCGCTTCCATCCTGCCTGCGCTTCATACGCAGCGCGTCAGCGCCTCTTCCGGCCGCGCACCTGCATGCTTTCGAAGCCGCCTTCGGCGTGCCTCTTATAGAAACCTATGGCCTGTCTGAAGCCGCGAGCACAGTGGCGGCCAATCCCCTGCCGCCGGAAAACCACAAACCAGGCTCGGTCGGACATCCTGTTGGCGTCTCTCTGCGTATCTGCCAGCCCCGAACGACGGATGCGCATGACGATCTGCGCGATGTTGAGCCTGGCGCGCGAGGTGAGATCTGTGTTCGCGGGCCAAATGTAATCCAGACGTACTATGGCGATGTGAATCCAACTGCGTTCCATGGAGAGTGGTTTCGCACCGGAGACCTGGGATATCTCGATAGCGATGGCTACCTCTATATCGTAGGGCGTCTCCGCTCGGTCATTAATCGCGGGGGCGAAAATATCGCTCCCCGCGATATCGAAGAAGTCCTGCAAACATTTCCCTCTGTGCGCGAGATAGCCGTCGTTGGCCGGCCCGATCCCATCTACGGGGAACAGGTTGTGGCCTATGTCACCGTGCGCGACCCCTGGACCCCCGAACTTGCCCGGCGGCTCCATGCACACGCGGCCAAACACCTCAGTGCCCATAAAGTTCCAGTCGAATTTATCGCGCTGGACGCCTTGCCCCGAAACCGCACCGGCAAAATCGATTCCCAACAACTGAAGCAGAGAGAGGAGACACAAATCTGTGGCATCGGTAACTTCCCACGTTGAGCAGTCAGAAACCACTGTTATTGATAAGCAGCCCACGCGCCGCCCACATATCTGGGAACTGGACCCACTGCGAGCAATAACCGCCCTGCTTGTGGTCGCCGTCCACGCGTTCGCCTTTACCACAACCTTGAATCAGACCACCTGGGGGTTGCAAGTCCAGAATGCGGTGGTGGTTTCCATCCACTTTACCCGTGCTCTCTTTATGTTCGTGACGGCTTTCGCAATGGTCTATGTCTACTACGGCAAACCCTTCTCTCTCAAACGCTTCTGGAAGAAACGAGCTATTGGCGTTGTCCTTCCCTACTGCATCTGGAGCCTGGTGTATGTGTGGATCAACTCGCCGCAGGCATCTCTGGGCAAATTCCTCCAGGTGTCCATTTTGGAAACCTTGACAGGAAATGCGTCGTACCAACTCTACTACATCCTGCTGACGTTGCAGTTCTACCTGATATTACCGCTCTTCCTGCTTTTCCTCAAAGCTGTTCAAAACAGGCCCATTCTGACATTGAGCATCAGTTTCTTGCTGCAGGTGCTCATCTTCTACGTCGATTTTCACTATATACAGGCAGGCCCCTTTGCGTCCATCAGTTGGGTACATCAATTCAGTAATATACAGTCCAGCCTGGTACTCTTGTACCAATTCTACTTCGTGCTGGGCGCATTTTGCGCCCTCTATTTTCAACCACTTCGCGCGTTCTTATTACGACATGGAAAGTGGATACTCTGTGCTATGCTGGTATCGGTCATCGCGCTATGGGGCCACTTTTTCTTGCAGATTCTCGTTTATCGTGAGAAAATTGAATACGCTGTCTCTGTCCTGCAGCCGATCATGGTGCTCTATAGTAGCGTTATTACTCTCTGCGCATTCTGGCTTGCGTGCCGCTGGACCAGGCGCGCCGATAAGCAAGGTCGTCCGCGTGGATATCGTCAGTGGCACTGGCTGTCTGATGCGTCATTTGGAGTCTATCTCATTCACGCGCTTATTCTTACTGCTGTTCTGCGCTGGGTTACTCCGGCTATGCCAGTAGGATGGCCTGTAGCCCTGCGAGTACTGCTTACGTGGCTCTTAACAGCAGGAAGCTCTATCCTTATCAGTATAGCCCTGGTTCATATGCCTATTGGCAGCCGCCTTGTAGGCCGCTCGCGCCCGTTTCCACGCTGGCTTACAGAGCAGAATGTATTCATGCTCAAAGCATTGCATAAAAGACAGGTATAACACAGTATAAGATGCTCAAGTTGTCATCAATATTCCACCTGCGCAGCAGGTTTCTCTCGCCGTGGGCATTATCCTGCAGGATAATGCTCATACTGACCACCGCTCTCTTCGCGCTCGTTGGATGTAGTACCCCCAATAGCAATTTGCATGCTAAAACTAGAGATATCGTTGGACCTGGTATGGCCTGCGGGAAACGTTCTCAGTTCCTCGCCGGTACCAGTATCAGAGAAACCCTTCTCTCAGGAAGCGCCTTCCGCAGTTACATCATACACATTCCCCGGCACTATCGCAGCGATATCGCTCAACCATTAGTGCTTAACTTTCATGGCCATAGCAGCAACGCATTGACACAAGAACGTCTGACCGGTATGTCTCTTCTGTCCGATCGCGATAACTTCATTGCGGTATATCCTCAGGGCACCGTCGGAGCGGATGGACTTACTGGATGGAATACAGGCCCGCGAAACTACCCGCATGTGAATGACGTGCTCTTCACGAGTAACCTTATAGACCGTCTGGAGTCGACATTTTGCGTTGATCCTCGCCGCATCTATGCCACCGGGTTCTCCAACGGTGGGGGAATGACCAACGTGCTGGCGTGTAAACTGTCAACACGTATCGCTGCCTTCGCTGTTGTATCTGGCGGTATGCATCCGGTTGCTGGCGG
>JAFMRP010000685.1 GCA_017354095.1 Ktedonobacteraceae bacterium | reverse complement strand
ATCTTTACCCCTGAAGGCTTTGTCGCCACAACCCCGACCCACGTCCAGATTCAGCAACGCATGAGCGAGGGGCCAATCTGGGCTGTGTTCTCTGAGAATGCTTTGATAGGTACCGTTTCGGCTGTACTCAAAGACGAGACGGTGTATGTAAGAAGTATGGCGGTCCTGCCTGGAGCACGCGGACTGGGCCTGGGAGCACTCTTATTGGCTCAGGTAGAGGCTTTTGCAAATGAGCACGGCGCCGAGCGCCTGTTCTTAAGCACCACGCCTTTTCTCACCCGTGGCATTCGCCTGTATGAACGCGCTGGCTTCCAACGCACGTCCGAGGGCCCCGACAACTTATTTGGTACCCCTCTTTTTACCATGGTGAAGCCGCTTGCGCCTCACGACTGCTCCACTCATCGGTCAGGTTTATCTTAAGGATCTAGGCTTCCCTGACTGTTCCGGAGATAGGGTCGCGATCTTTTTTCGCTGTTTTTCTCTGCTAGAGACTGTATGTACAGTGCGTGATAGAATTGAAAGAGGGAGGCGGAGCAGGGAGCGCTGATTCAACCAGGAAGACGCCCATGCGATGGCGCGTCCATCCCAGCGACATGACCGATGAGGAATGGGTGGTGGTGGAACCCTTGATCCCACCGGGGAAGGTGGACGATGACAAAGTGTGGACATGTGAGAAATCGTCAACGCGATCCTCTCCATCTCGAGAAGTGGTTGCTGGTGGCGGATGCTGGCCTCATGCGTTTCCACCCTGGCCCACCGTCTGGACGTATTTTCGCTTGTATGGACCCGCTGATACAATGCAGTGAGTGCCTGTCGGTTGTCCAATACTTCATCTGTACACATTTGATAACGAAAGCGATATAGAAATCTATGGATTTTCGTTGCCTGCGCTGCTTTGTGATCGTCGCGGAAGAACTCCATGTGACGCGGGCCGCCCAACGCTTGCAGATGGCTCAGCCTGCTCTCACCCGACTGATTCATCGCCTAGAAGAGGACGTAGGTACCTCTTTGTTTGATCGCAGCAACAAACGCCAGTTGCTGCTCACCCCAGCCGGACATACCTTTCTCCATCGGATCACGCCCATTCTGGAGCAGTACGAGGAAGCGGTGCAAGTGACCCAGCGAGTGGCCCAGGGAGAAGGGGGCAAACTGGTGGTGGGCTATGTGGCCTTAGCGATGTCCACCGTGCTTCCTGCTATCCTTCAAATCTACCAACAGTATCCCGAGGTCGAACTGATCACGAGCGATCTGCAAACACGTTCACTGTCGACGCAATTGAAAGCGCTGCGAGAGCATCGGCTTGACGTGGCATTGTGCTATACTCCCTCAGATGAGCGGGGTGTTGCCCACGAGTGCATCGTCCGCGCAGAGTGGGTGGTGGCGTTCCCGAAACACCATTCCCTGGCTCATCTGGAAGCCATTCCGCTCGCGGCACTCTCGCACGAAGCCTGGATCTGGTTCAAGCGGTCGAGCCACCCGCAGGTCTACGATGCCTTCTTGTTCCTTTGTCGGCAGGCCGGATTTGAACCACGCATTGTCGATACGAGCAGTCAGCATCCGAATTCTGTGATCAATCTGGTTGAGGCTGGGGTGGGGATCGCTTTAGTGAGCGAATGGACTCGGCATCGCTTGCCAGTACCAGGAGTAGTGTATCGTCCTCTGCTTGATGCTAGCTATGCGGTGGAACTGCATCTGCTCTGGCGCAAAGGCGAGCGCTCCCCCTTGGTGCAACGGTTTCTCCAGGTTGCGCGAGAAGTGAGCGCGAAGCAAGATAGCGTTCTTTCCAAAAGAACTTAGAAAACGTGAGTTCTGGATAAGTAAACTCCTCTCCGACGTTGACGGACCTGACATATTACGCCGCTCATCCGGGCCGAGGACGTGCTGAAGAGCTATCTGCATCCAGAGAGCATACGGGCCGCTGCCAGAAGCATCCGGTCAACAATGGCCCTTGGGGAGGTGCCCTCACGATTGCGAAAGAGTTGCGTACCACAGACCAAAAATTCAGCTCCCTTCTGGATGGCACGATCAATCGTCTGCGTGGTGATCCCCCCTGAATCTGGAGCGTTCCTCTGAACTCCTGCGGGAGCATTTGCAGGTAGGAGGCGAGTGCTTCTTGCGCAAACACCCCCGTCGGCAGGCTGGAACGTGAAGCAGTGCCCGCTGCCTGCAACGTTAGCATGCCGAGATCCCCAACCAGCGGCAGAAGAAGCGCTCGCTGCCCACCGTCTCGATCACGGGGCTGGCGCAGGCTCCCAGATGGGTAATGTGCCCGATGAGGCGTTTCAGAGCGTCGGAGTCCTTGACGACTTCGAACTGGAAGCAAATCGCCGCCGGAGCCAGATGAGCCAGACGAGTCAGGTGATGTTCCTACGAAAATCCCAATCCCAGCCCTGCCTGTTAAGCTGCCTCTTGGGGTGCTAACGTCACCTTGTAGCCAAGAGCCTCCAGCTGCCGGACCGAACGCTGAGTCAAGCGAGCCTGATCTTGTTGCTGCAAGTAGTCCGCCCCTAACTCGTAATAAGGTTTCCTCGTCGAAAGTACATGGTAAATGATGACCAGTACCTTGTGCGCAAGAGCCATAGCAGCCTTGTTTTTTCCGATCCGCCGGGCTAGACGGTGATAGCGTGCAGAGAGATAGTTATCCTTCATATGTGCAAGCACCCAGGCTATTTCGGCCAGGATCGCTCGAAGCATGGTATTGCCCTTGGTGATCTTGCCTGAAAGTCGCTTCCCGCCACTTTGCTTATTGCCTGGGCAGATGCCTGCCCAGGAGGCCAGATGCTTGTCGGAAGGAAACCGGGTCATATCCTCCCCAATCTCTGCCAAAATCGCCGTTGCAGCACTGGCTCCAATCCCTGGGATACTCATGAGCAATTCCATCGCCTCTTCAAACGGGTTGAGACGCTCTTCCATCTCCCCCTGCAATTGCTCAAGGGTCCCTTCAAGGAAGTGAATATGGTCAAGGATATGCTTGAGCAAGAGACGATGATGGGTCTGGACTCGCCCGTCCAATGCCTCTCGAAGCTCTGGCAACTTTTTGCGTAAGCGTCCCAATGCCAAATCTGCTAACGCATCCGCATCCGTTGTGCCTCGAACGAGCGCATCAAGCATCGCTTGACCGCTTTTGCCCAGCACATCACTGACCACAGCAGCCAGCTTCACATTGGCTGTTTCGAGTACTTTTTGCAAACGGTTGATCTCCTGAGTACGTTCCTGGATCAAGGTCTTGCGATATCTCGTCAAGTCGCGCAGTTCACGAAGAGGAGCAGGAGGAATAAAGCTGGCCCGGAGCAGGCCGTGTCGGAGCAAATCCGCAATCCATTCGCTATCTTTGATAGCTGTTTTGCGGCCGGGAACTGCCTTCATGTGCTGAGCATTGACCAGAATGATCGTGCGACCCTCTTCCAGCAAGTGAAATACCGGTCTCCAATAGACCCCGGTTGATTCCATGGCCACGACTGTGACTTGGAGGCTTTCCAACCAATCAGCCAGGGCGAAGAGCCCAGCCGTCATGGTTGAGAAGGTCCGAAGATAACGCTGGACTTCTCCGGTCTCCAGCATGATCAGCACACACGCCACCACGCTCTTTTTATGGATATCTAAGCCACAACAACGCTCATACACCACTCGCATAGCCTTGTACTCCTCTCAGGACAGATCCTCTCGCTTGCCTTTGGCTGAGACCAACGAGAGATGCGCGAGAGACACGAAGTTCCTACGCGTGCTCAGGTCTGTTTCACCTGGCGACAATCAGCTTTCCCGGACGCACCTCGATCAGCTTCGTGGACGGGTCAGACACACCAATTGCGCTCGATCTCCACATGTCGGTCTCGCTCTTATTCTACCTCATTTTCATCATCTTCTCTGTCCGTCAGAGACATAGGGCTTCGTGGGATTTTAC
>JAFMRP010000684.1 GCA_017354095.1 Ktedonobacteraceae bacterium | reverse complement strand
GCTCTCTTCTTTGTTGCCTTTTTCGGCTGAAGCTGTTTGACCTGGCGCTCCAGTCTGGCAATGGTACGCTCCTGTGTGCTGATCCTGGCCCGGAGATCCTCGACAGAGGACTCCAGCATGGCAATGCGGAAATCCTGATTGAGGAGCCGACTGTTATTCTCCCATTCAACCGTCACGTGGTCAGTCACGGCCGCCAGATCCTCACGCTTGATCAGCCAACCGCCCCCTGCGTGTTTCGTAGCCTGGAGCTTCCCACTTTCGATCCATCGGTACATGGTTTTCTCAGACTTGCCGCATTTCCTGGCGGCCTGCTGGACGGTGAGCAATATCGGGTAGTCTTCCATCCTCTCTCTTGCCTCCCTGCAGATTGTCTGGTCAGATGTCCACCAGTCCCCCTGGACAATGACCGGACAATTGCAGAAACGATTGAAGATCGGTTGCCGTTGGCGAGTAGGACCGATAGGCCTGGTAAAGGCAAGATAAAGGCGCCTGAAAAGAGATCCATATGGATCTCTACCGCCTACGCGCCAGCTTTGCAAGCGGCCTTGCATGTATCTATTGCAGATACATCCTGGTTGCCATGTATCTTTGGAGATACATACTCACAGGCATGAAGGGTATGCCATGGGAGGTTGCAGGCTGGATGCTGTCGAGACCGTGTCAGCCTGCCGATAGAGGAGGGGAAGAACGCTGATCAGTTGGAGGCTGGATAGATGCGATTTGCCGATTATCTGAACGTATTTTCGTGGAGCCAGACGAACTTGGTGGGGTCAGTCGGCGTGTCTCCACCATGCGTGGCACGCGCTCTCGCAGGGAAGAGGATCGCGAGGCGGAACGCTGCGAAAATGGTTGCTGCGTTCGTTGCCGCAGTAGTAGATGAGCAGTGGCAAAAGCAAGCCACCAAGGGACATATCACGCTGGCCAGCATCAGAGGACTGCAGATCGCGCCCCTGTATCGCAAATTCCCAGCGCTGGCGAAAGAGAGTGAGCCTGGCCAGCCAACGTCACCCCCGCAATCAAGTTGACCAGGTGCCTGGTCAATAACAGCAGATCACCAGCCCAGTATCCTGCCAGGACTGTCAATCCCAGAACGATGAGGGAGAAAATGGTACAATTCTGCGAGCCATTTCTGTGGTTTGATGCATTGCTATTCTTCTTCGTGGACAATACTTCCTTCGATTGTTCCGCCTGGCTGATATTCTTGCAGAATAGACAGCATGGTATAGTAGAGGTTCTTATTGACCCTTCGCGCTGCCTGAGTTGCAAACGGCAATGGTTCTCTGCGCTTCTCGCCGTGCATTCCATAGAAGATCAATGTCAGGCTACCATCCTCTTCTATGATCTCAACCTGTATGCTTGCTCGTCTCATAAGGCCAATCTACTTCACCCACCCAGATACCTGTACCAATTTCTCCCACACGATCCTGGGATTGCCACGCCAGGACCGGCGATCGTCGTTTTCAACACTGCTTGCTCAGTTATCCCCAAAGTATCCACAGATGACGCCCACCAAGCGGCCAAATGTTAATGGGACAGTCTCGTTAAATAATTTAGTGCCTCGTGCCGCTCTAGAAGCCGTTATTTGGGGTGGAATAAAGAGGGATTACCCTTGCTACTCTCTGCTCAACCGCATCAGCATCTCTAGTCCCAACTCTGCATCGCTCTTTGACAGTACCCGCTCGATGGTTCCTTGTTGTAACTCTTTCGCCAACGCCAACACCTGCTCATTGTTCTCACGGAGCAGGCGCATCTGCTCAACCAGGCGCGTGACTTCCCGGCGCTGATCCACTGAAAGCTCCAGTGCCTGCCATTGACGCAGTTGCTCATCGAATAACCCGAAGTCTTGCTGCCGCGTGGTGAAAGCCACAATCACGCGATCCACCGTAAAGCCATCCAGCACGTAGGGCTTTGGGCGGGCCTCCAGCAGCGTCTCATATTGTTCACGATCCGCCTCTAGCATCCCGTCGATGTGACGGGCAATGAGCGGGAGGAATGCAATGGGTCTCCATTGTGGCTGTGATGGTGAGGATTGCCCTGGCCGCTGTCGTTGGCCTGGTCGTTTCTTCTTCGCCATATCCACCTTCCTTGTTTTGCGCCAGTGTATCATGCTTTGGAGCGCCAACGCGAACAGCCAGGACTATGAGCCCCTGCTCCGGCGGTGCTTCTTGCTCATGCACATGTGATGCTTCAGTTGCCGGCATCTATCGCGCCCAGCTGCGCAAGACGAGGCTTGCTAGAAGAGCAGTCAAGGGGATTCCCCTCAATACGGCCAATGCCTCAATTTGGCCCTGAGAGGCACGAGAAATGGCCTCGCCCTGCAGATACCCTTCTTTGGACCGTGTTCTTCTCAGAGAAAGCTCACTTATCTGGTAGGCTGTTTGAGCCAGTCCTCAATTTGCTCAGCGGTAAGCACCCAGCTCCACTCGTCCATCCTCACGATAAAGAAGCGCTTGAACTGGTGATGAAGCCGAAATGCTTGCTCTTCGCTTTCGTTCCCCAGATAATCTGCCAGAATCGACCACGCCAGGTCAGCTGGGCCAGAGCCGGAGTAACCCCACTCGAACGTTTCGGAGTGGGCCCCCACATGGCGTAAGGGGTGATCATCAACAGTGACATGCGTGTCGCGTGTCCGCCGATCCCGCCAGCCTCGATAGATTTTCTGTTGCTGAGCCATCATGATGCTCCTTCTTCATGCATCTGCTCAGTAGAAGCTTGACCAGCCTTTAAGGCTTGCATGATGTGAGCTTCTAGCTCGTTTGCTTGTCGTTTCAGGTCATTCGCTATCTCTTCAATTCGTGCCATCACTTGATCGACGAATTGATACTGCGACCTGCCGCTGTCCGTATCCTCGTCAACGTCGATGAGCTCGTTTTCCTCAATCTCCTCCAGCGCGTTGAAGAGATAGGTTCCGGCAAGGCGAAGCGCATGCAGGGTCACCATGTTCTGATCCATTGATCTGCTCCTTTCCCCCTATTCATAATCTGCCACGTGGGGAGGGATGCTGCAGTGACAGGGTGCCTACCAACTCCGAAGAGACCCATCGCTGCCAGCTGCTCCTTTGCGGCTCGTAGCAGCTGACGAGCCGCCGGGCTTCCTCCTCTCCTTCACTTCCCTCTCAGGAGCACTTTAAGGCATAAAGCGATACTCTAAGTGCAGCACCAACAATTCTTGTATCATATATAGCTATGGTTTATACTGTATTATTGTTCATCAATTTCCAGGGAGGGATGTATGCTTCTTAGCCCGCAGGCGGTCAGAAGGTTGAAAGACGTTACCGCGTATAACAATTGGCCGAATACGACGCACGAGCAAAGAAACGAGTTAGCAAGGATGTTTAACGAAGAGGCAGGAAGACTTCTGGATCAAAAGGCGGAAAGCACGGTAAAGCATGTCGTAGAGCTTCATAGTAGCGGGGACATCACCTTTGAACGATATATCGAACTGATTGAAGAGATCAGTCGAGAGGAAGAGACGCGGGGCGCCGCGCATGGAGGCGAGTACGCCCGGAATCGCGTCTTTGAATTTGCGCAGAAGGCACTGGATCGAGCCAAAGACCGGGCGCATGCGCTGCAGCTTTCCGATGCGAAACGGCAATATGAGCTAGAGAAGCGGAAAACGGAGCAAGGCCTCAGAGAGGTGGTTCAGCAAGGCATGGTCGATGTCAAAACGGCGGTGCAGCAGCATGATGCGGATCTCAAGGCCACAGCGCATGAGCAAAAAGCGGGACTCGTCCAGGATCAGGAACGGCTGGTCGCGCATACTAAAACGGAGATCGAGCAGGTTATTTTAGCGCGACTTCAAGAGGAAAGGGCGAGACGAGAGCGAGAAATCCATGAGGAGGAAGCCGCCCGACCGGCAAGAGAGGCAGCACGTACAGCGATCGCGCGTATTGCAGACCTCGAAA
>JAFMRP010000683.1 GCA_017354095.1 Ktedonobacteraceae bacterium | reverse complement strand
GGTGATATCCGACGGGTTGGAAGCGTGGGAAGAGATGTGTTCAGCCATAGCAAACCCCTTTCAGTCAAAGCGAATCTCATGGTGTGAGAGCAGGCCGTCAGGGCCAGGCGAGCGAACCGGGGCCGTGATCGCGGGATGAGGCAGTGGGCGCGAGCCGGGCTCCGAAACGGTCAGCATGGGTAGAACGAGTAGCGAGCGATACGACAATAACGAACGCGCTACAAGAGACGCACTATGGGACGATCAGGAGGATGGTACAAACATCCTGTAAGGAGTATAGCACAGAATAAGTAAAATAACAAGTATTTTAGGAGAAATATCGATTATATTGAAGAAATTGGAAGGATGTGCGATATGAGATTGATGGATGGTGATAGATGTATTTGAGGTGTGCAACGCCGGCCACCCGCAAGGGGATGGCCTGACATGTCCTGAGGGCGAGAGGGTTGGTGGGGAAAGGTGTGCAGGGTTGTGTGGGGAGCCTATGGGTGCAAGGAGCCGAGAGCTGGTACACGGCGATGAGTGATCACTTTTCACGCCGAGTGATCACTTGTATCTGTCCCTGGGAAAAACGCACCTTTTCTGGTATACTTCCTCCAGGCACTGTAAATTGCGTCCATGTATCATATAGCTAATCCTGCTTGCACAGGAGGGACACTGATGGTTCGTCGATCAAAGGGAACTCCATGTACACGACAAGCGGGCAGGCTATCGTCTGTGCAACGCTCGTGAAGCCCAGGACTGAGTTGCTCTGTCTGTCCTGTATCATCCCGACGCCGTTTCTCTCTCCGTGGGCACCGGTCAGGTCTTCAAAGGAAGAGAGGCCATTCTCGCGGAGTTCACATACACGTTTCAGATCGCGGGTACGATTTCGACCAAGTCCGTATATGCTACCATACAGCCGAAAAGTAGAGATATACATGGATGCAAAGGAAGAAAAACATGCAAGAAACAGCGGGAGAGATGTTCTATTATCGCCTGAGCAGCGCGATCGAAGCACAGGATCTTGCCACCCTGCAAGCCCTGTATCATCCCGACGCCACCCTGATCTCCCTCAGGACTGGCCAGATCATCCAGGGGCGAGCCGCCATCATGGCAACCATCACACAGACCCTCGCAGTTGCCAGTCCCATCAAACCGATAGCCATTGAGAGCTTTGTGGAATTGGATGATATCATCGGTGTCGAGGCCACTCAGTCGACCCGCTTCACCCAGAACCGGCAGACCTATGATATCTATGTGCTGCAGGCAGGCGTCATACGCAATCATTTCAGCGGCGTGATAGCGCCACGTCAGCCTGCTCCCCCACTTCATCTCGGAGCCCCAGCCACTCCTGAGCAGCACATTCACCGCCGCTACTGGACCGCTATCGAGGCGCAGAATCTCGCCCAACTGCGCACGCTCTATCACCCCGACGCCATCAGTATCTCCGTCAGCTTTGGTTCCGTTACCCAGGGATACGATCCCTTTGAGAACCATCTTCAACAAGAGATGCGCGAATGGGGTCCTTCGCGGCTCAAGGCTCTTACCCGCTTCATCGAAGATTCCAATCTGATCTGCACCGAAGGGACCCGCACTATCGACATCGACCCTGGCATGTCTCTGAGCAGGGTCCCCCTGGATCTGCAATTTTACAACATCTTTCTCCTGCGGGCCGGAGTCATTTGCCTGGCCTTCGGTGGCCTCATTTCCCCACGTCCCACGGAACTTAAAGAGACACTCAAGCTCGTTGCCGAGCGTCGTCGTAAAGGGGTGGACATGGTGTGGGACGCCTTTATCACCTCTCGGCGCCGCTGGGGGGTCTAAAAGGAGGGATATCCTATGGAAAATGCATTGGTGATGCATCGGCAGGGCGATGTCCTGTTTGTCAAAGTCGCGAACCTGCCAGCGGAGCGGGTCAAGCGTAAGAGCGACGTCCTCGTCGAAGGGGAGGCCACTGGTCACGCCCACCGGCTCACAGCAGGCCAGATCTGGCAGACACACGAAGGATTGCTCTTTCTGGAGGCCTGGGCTAGCAGCAAGATCGTGCATGAAGAACACGCCCCCATCGAGCTGGAGCCTGGATACTGGCAGGTGATCAGGCAGAGGGAGTACAGCCCGGAGGTGATCCGATGGGTGAGGGATTGACGCCGCCCTGTCTAAAGATTGTCCGGGGTCAACAGCAACTCACGGAGGAGCAAGAGGCGTATGCTCGCCAGTTCGCTCGTGAACGGCTTGCTGCCATGCTCTCCACCGCAGCACGCTCCAAACAGGAAGTGGAAGCGCACCTGCAACAGACGTATCGTGCAGCCGGAGAGGTGCCTCCCGAAACCATTCGCTGGTTTGATTCCCCCCTTTCCTTTGTGCAAGCAGGTGTGCCGTACTACGCGCGGCTCCGCACGCAGCGCAGGCTCCGTTGCGCGCTGGATTGCCTGGATGACTGTAAGTTGAACTGGGGAGCCAGAGTGCATACCGTTGTGAGTTCTGGGGTGCCGGAGAGGACTTCCTTGGGTGTCAGGGTGCGGCCCCTGGATCTCAGGGTGCAAACCTCCGTGGGAGGGGCTACCCTGCAGGCCAGCGTGCTCACCAACGTGCGGGCCAACGGATGGAGCACCGAGGATGCCAGCGTGGCTGGCAGTGTGCTGATCAGCATGGGGGCCGACGTGTGGAACAGCGTAGCGATCATCGTGGGGAATAGCGTGTGGAACAGCATTCTGGACAGCCGTAGCTGCCAGCGGTCCATCGTGGGGGCCAGCGTGGCGGCATTCTACAATGCCCGCGTGCTCGAACTCTATCGATTTTTCCATGAGATGTTCGAGGAAAACAAGCTGATCCACCTGGCGCACTTCAACGAGATGGTCTCCGGCTATCGATTAGACGAAAAAGAAGCCTGGGTGGTCTGTAAGCCGACCTTCCTGGAACTGGATGCGCAAGGACGACTCCATAGCGCCTCTGGCCCCTGCATCCGGTATCGAGACGGATGGGGTGTCTATGCCTGGCATGGGGTGCGTGTGCCGGAGAAGCTGATCCTGCATCCTGGGCAGGTGACCAGAGAAGACTGGATGCAAGAGCGCAACGTGGAGGTGCGACGTGCTATCCAGGAGCGCCTTGGCAACGAGCGCTTTATCGAGATGGTTGGCGGCAAGCAGATAGACGTGGGCAGGCGCGGCAAGCTCATCGAGATCGATCTGGGTCCGCGCGATCCCGAGCGGGTAGCCCACTATGTGCAGGTGCAGGATAGCTCCACCGAGAGGTACTACTATCTGCGCGTGCCGCCCTCCATCGCCAGTGCCGATGAGGCGATTGCCTGGACCTTCGGGCGAGCTTTATCGGACTACCAACCAGAGCAGGAAACCTGAGGGGCTTCCAACTCGCGAGCCGCGAGAGGCGCGGCCCCCATTGGTGTCAACGCTCGCGGACAGAAGAGCGGGCGCGAGCGTTCAGCGGGGCGACTCTGCAAGTCGTCTGTATACTGCAATAATTTTGTAAAGTTCACAGGGGTTTGTGGGCGGTGACCAGTTTGGCGGCGATCCAGGGAGGGCCATACCACAAACGCCAGTCGAGCCGTCGATAAGTAACCTCGCTCTGCCCGAGTTGACGCAGGCAGTGAGCATAGCTCTGTGTGTGGAACACATCAACAATTACCAGTCGCCCGCCGGGTTTCAGAACACGCACAGCCTCAGCCAGGGCTTTCTCGCGGCCAGCCGCAGAGGGAATATTATGAATGGCCAGGCTGGAGAGCAAGAGGTCAAAGCTGTTCTCAGGAAAGGGTAAGTGCTGCATATCAGCCGTGTAAAGCGTGACGCGTTCGGTAACCCCCTCTCGTTCCGCGTTCCGTTGTGTGGTCGCCAGGGCATTGCCGGACTGATCGACCGTTTTCCAGAGGTCGATTCCGCTGGCCTGACCGTTGGGCAAAAGACTGGCGACCATGAGTAAG
>JAFMRP010000682.1 GCA_017354095.1 Ktedonobacteraceae bacterium | reverse complement strand
GAAGGGATGTCGCAGGCGCAGCCGGGATAGGTGTTGTCGCGCCAGGTTCCCCCGATGTCGGACGCGCGCTCGATCACCACAAAATCTTCCTGCCCATGCTTTTTAAGCTGAATCGCCATACCCAGGCCGGCGAAGCCCGCGCCCAGGATAGCGATGCGCACATGACGGAACGGCAGCTCGCCGTGATCTGCGCTGCCAGGAAGGTCCGTGAGAGGAGGATTGTTGGCAGGACGCCTGTGGCTGTCGCGCGCAAAAAACCGGAACATAGTCGCCTCCTCAATCGTTCGTTTGCATCTCGACGGCGTTCGGCTCGCTGGCTGCCGGCTGCTCGCGGAAGCGCGGCATGACATATCTGGCCATCAATTCCTGGTTGCGCAGCACCAGTTCATCCGGGATATCGCCAACATGGCCGCCGCTCACCATCATGCCGGCATGCAGCACATCGGTATAGTAGGCCAGCTTCTCAATCACGGTATCGACACTGCCGGCAATCACCACGCCCGTATCCACCAGTTCCTGAAAGGTTCGTGGGCTGGTGCGCCGCCAGACGCCGCTCTTGAGCATGCCCATATAGCTGCCCTCGCTCAGATAGCCCGGTGGGAAGTTATACTGCGGACGCAGCTTCATACCCTTGTTGAAGAGCCACATTATGTATCGCTCACCATCCTTCATGGCCTGCTCATCGGTCTCAGCCACCATGCAGGGCACGCAGAAGGCCAGTTGCTCCGGCTGCGCCTCATAGCCATACTTCTCTTCGGCCAGGCGGCGATAGAGGTCATAGGCCATCTTGCGCTGATCCATGCTCATGAAGACGGTCATGTAGGGATATTTATGCCCGGCGGCGAAGTCGATGGTCTCGCGGCTGGCGGTGCCGGGCAGCCAGATGGGTGGGGGCTGCTGAATGGGGCGGGGCCAGATGTTGACGTAGCGATAGCGATAGTGCTCGCCCTCAAAGGAGAAGGGGCCGGGACGTGTCCAGGCCTGGATGATCAGGTCGTGCGCCTCGTTCATGCGCTCGCGGCTGACCGTGGGGTTGACACCATAACTGTAATATTCCATGCCTGTGCCGCGCACAAAGCCCGAGATGATGCGCCCGCCGCTGATGACATCGAGCATGGCAATCTCTTCCGCCACGCGCAGGGGATCATCGTGCAGCGGCAGCGCGTTGCCGACAATGCCGATCTTCGCCCGCTTGATGCGCTGTGTCAGCACGGCGGCCATGATATTGGGCGAGGGCATGGTGCCATAGGCGTTCTGGTGATGCTCATTAACGATCACGCTATCCCAGCCCAATTGATCGGCGCGTTCGATCTCGTTGAAGTAGCGATTATAGAGTTCATGACCCTTACGTGGATCATAGATAGCGTTTGGCAGCGTCACCCAGGCCGAGTCGTACTTTTCGTCAAAATCGTCGGGCAGGTAGGGCCACGGCATCAGGTGAAAGTAATGGAACGTGAGCCTGTTCATTCTGCACCCTCGCTTTCCGTAAGAAAAGCAGCGATCGCCGTGCTCCACTGCTCGCACTGCTCAAACATCGGCATATGTCCGGTGCCTTGCAGCATCACCAGGCGCGAGCCAGCAATATTGCGCTGGAACGCCTCGCCATAGACGCTGGGGATGAGCCGGTCATTGGCACCCCAGATAATCAGTGTGGGACAACTCACGCGCGCCAGGCGCCGCTCCAGTTTGGGATCATAGCTGGGATTCCAGGCCAGCGTGGCCAGGGTCGTGCCCTGGCGATATATGGAAAGCAGGTACTCTTCGTTGACCTCCTCCGGCATCAGCGGCTGTGCGGCGGCCATATCTTCAAAGCAGGTGGTGGTCAGTTCCAGAGGATTCATGGCGAACATGTCGCCGATGGGCGAGCCTTTGACGCGAATGCCGGCCGCGTTAGAAAGCACCAGTTTGCTCACTCGCTCAGGATACCAGACGGCCAGTTCGGCCGCCATCCAGCCGCCCAGCGAATGGCCAACCACGTACACCTTCTCCAGGTGCAGCGTATCCAGCAGATCACGCAGATAGAGCACGTAGTCGCTCACATCGCGCATCCAGTCTGGCCGCTTGCTCAGGCCAAAGCCGGGTATATCTGGCGCAAACAGGTGAAACTGACGGGCCAGGGCGCGGTGGTAGTCAAGCCATAAATTGCCCAGGTAGGTGCCATGCAGGTAGATAAGGGCAGGCGCCTGTGGTGGGCCTGCTTCAAACAGGTGGGTTGGTACATCTCGCACATCAATGGTGTGCTCACTTCGCTCCCCAGTCGCCGCTACACGAGACATTTCCGGTGTTGTCATCGCTCGAAACACTCCATCGTAACTGGTGGTCCCGCCACGCAGCGGATACCCGACAACAGATCGATTGCGCGCGCTTAACCCCTCACCACGCGACCGGTCGCACGATATATAATAAATACTGTACCACATTTGAGGTCAATGGGAACCAGACAGTCCCGCTTAACAGGCGCTAATCTACTCTGATTTCGCCTTCCCTCGCCGCATCCAGCTGATTCTCAAGAGCCAGTACAGACCAACTTGTACGACAAAGAAGAGGGCAACCAGGACACTGAGAGGGCCAGGCTCATCAGCATTTCCAGGCTTCCATTGGGCCATACTGGCGGTAAGAGGAGGAAAGAGATGGCTCAGCCAGACAAGCGAGGCAAGAGCATAAGACAACAGAAAGGCACCAGATCCCGCCAAAGCGCCTGCCCCACCATGTTTATCCTGTCCATAGCGCATCCGCAGGAGCCACAGAGCAACGAGTTCTATGAAGAGGCCCAGCAAGAGCCATGCACAATTGAAGAGGAAAAACGAGATCCAGTGCATCTTCTCACAGAGAAGCAGCACGCAGGCTATAATCCAGACACCAGCGAATAGAGGCAGCTCTCCCATTGCCGAAATCTTCCAATGTGGCCTCCATAGATGGATCAGTGACCAGACCGTATTCAAAATACCCAGGAGACCTATCCATAGTAGGGGGACGAGAAGATCCCGCGTTATCATACGTGTTGAACTTTCCCTTACACTTAAATCCCGTTTCCCGTCAACTTGCGGGCCACAAACGTTGCCATACGCTGGCGGAAGTGCAGGCGCCCCTCCTGGCGGAACGGCTGTGTCCCGCTCAAATCTTCCCGCTCGTCCCGCTCTAGCAAAGCCCGAACCTGGGCCGCGCGCTCTGGCGGCGTGTGCGAGTTGGCAAGCCATCGCTCAACGTCCTGCGACAGGGCACCGGTAGCAATCTGTTCGACTTCCAGCCCACAATCCGTCAACAGGCCTATCAGCTCGCGAATGGGAAGCGCCCGTGTATGAGAGGGATCACGCAGGCGTTCAAAGTGGTTCTGATAATCCGCGCGTGAGGGAATTTCGCTGGCCACCAGGTCTTCAATTACAACCAGGCCGCGCGAACGGCACACCCGCACCATCTCCTGAAGCATGCGTTGTGGCTCCTCCCAATGGTGCAGTGCCAGGCGAGAGACGACAATATCAAAAGATCGCGCCTCAAACGGCATCTGTTCCGCGTCCCCCACCTGAAAGCTCAGGCGGGTCAGGCCGCGTTTCTGGCGCGTCTGTTCCGCGATGGCGAGTGGAGCCTCCGTCAGATCAAGCCCAACCACTTCACAGCCGGCTTCCGCGAAGGCCATAGCCACATAGCCCGGTCCCGTCGCCACGTCCAGCACCCGCGCACCAGCAGCCGGTCGAACCATATCAACCAGCCGCTCCAGGCGGGTTGCATCAGCCACCACCGGATTGCTCGCATACGCCTGTGCCTGCTGCGTAAACTCCTGACGAATCGTCTCCTTATGCGCTGTTGACGACATGATCTCCTCTTTCTCGCTCTGTCTGGTATGGTTGCAATCCCAAACGGGCGTTTATCCGGTGAGATCTGACATGGCTTTCTTTGGTTGCGCCAGATCAGATAGTGGCC
>JAFMRP010000681.1 GCA_017354095.1 Ktedonobacteraceae bacterium | reverse complement strand
GGGTTGCCCCTTCTGCAGGAGATGCTGATGTGGCGGTCCTTCCGACCAGGGAAACATGGTTCTTATGGGATGTGGGCGAAGAGGTTGTTTTCGCCAACGAGATCAGGGCCGACGCGCGAGGCCGCAAGCTGAAAGAATTCAGTCCCGCGCCACTTACGCTGTAGCTCTGGAGGCATATGCGACATGGGCGAGTTGGGACTGATCTGCGTGCGGTGCTGCGACCAGGAGCGTGCTTTCGCCTCGTGCCAGCGTTCCACATCGAGAACTACGCTGATCTGATCGTCAGCTAGCCCCAATTGCTGGATATCCATATCCTTGAGAAAATTATCATAGCCGGCTGTCTCCAACCAGTCAACCAGCATGGCCAGTTGACGGCGTGAAAATGAGGCATAATAGAGCTTGGAGACGGCGTGAGCTGGTCCCGCCTCTGGAAAGAGAGCATCATCGGCGGCGGAATGGAATGCTCCCGTTACGTACTTGTAAATAGCAATATGATCAGGATGGCCGTAGCCTCCGATTTCGTCGAAAGTAACCATCACTTGCGGCTGAAATGTCCGAATGATCGCAACTAGCTTCCCAATGGCATGCGCTGAATTGGCATTGATAAATGCGCGGGGGTCCTGATTCTCTCCAGTGCCAGCCATACCAGAATCGCGATAATCCAGAAACCACAGATGGTTGACATTGAGCGACGCAGCCGCTGCGCTCATCTCTTTTTCACGTACGGTTCCCAGAGTTTCTGGGGTGGCCAGAGATGGATCAGAGATTTCTCCTACCTCGCCACGAGTAGCATATACTAATCCTGTCTCTACACCTATCTCGTTATAGTGCAGAAGCGCACCCCCGACCATACCCTCATCGTCAGGGTGCGCGAAAATTCCGAGTAGTCTTTTCGTTGACATATTGCTGTTCCCTCTTCTGCTGTGTTAGATGGAACCCTCAATGCTAGAGTAGCACGTAGCAGGAATTACTGTCAATCCAGAAAGCATAGAGCACATATCCCTATAGAATGGAACGAGTATTTAGCACATTACTCTATCTTTTCTGTGGTAGATATGTTACACTATGTTTAGCGAAGCTGGCTGGAAAGTCCTCTGGCAGCGCGGCATTTCATGCCTGTACTGCAACTTTTGGAGATCTGGAGGAGTGCGCTCATGGCAAGATCCATTCTGGATAAAGAGTTACAAGATCTGGATACTCAGATTGTCCACCTGGGATCCCTGGTAGACGAAGCTCTCGGTAAAGCTCTCGACGCCTTAGCTGCTGGTGACCTGGCGCAAGCTGGTATGGTCATCGAAGGCGATACGATTATCGATAGCCTGCGTGCCAGTATTGAAGAACATACAATTCGCTTGTTAACATTGCAACAGCCATTAGGAGGACGCGATCTGCGCTACCTTACCTCGGCTCTTTCGATCGCTGGAGACCTTGAACGTACAGGGGATGGTGCGGCTGGTATCGCGCAGATTATCTTGCGCATGGCTCCCCTGCGTGGCGAAGCGTTGCCAGCGGTGAAGGACGCCGAGAATGACGGCGCTTCGAACGGTAAAGAGATTACCGAGGCGTCAATTACACATGGTATTCTGGAACTGGGAAAAGAGGCACGCCGCATGCTTCAGGGCACGATGAAGGCCCTCGCGGGACGCGATGCTAGTGCTGCACGCTACCTCTGGGAAGAAGATGATGTTGTTGACGTTCGCTACCACCTGGTACGTCACGATTTGATGGCGATGATGGCGGGCGCTCATGCTATCCCCGCACTGCAGAGTGATTCGCTGGTGTTGCAGCGCATGACCTACCTGCTCTGGATTGCGCACAAGCTTGAGCGCGTCGGCGATCACTGCTCCAATGTCTGCGAGCGCATCGTTTTTACCCTGGAAGGCGAAAGCAACATTCAACAACCCCAACGCTCCGAATCATAACTACGACTTACCCACTGTTTGTTGCGACAGCAGGCCAGACGCACATATACAACTGGCCTGCTGCCGATCACTCCTACTTGGACTACGCGCTATCACGATTGATGCCCGACCAGAAGTAGTAAGCCAGCCGGCTATAGCCAGCTGCGCTCGGATGAAAACCATCCGAGCTAATATATTGCGGATGCGCGGTGATTTCACTCCCTCTACTATAAAGATCCACCATCGTTACCTGATACCTGGTTGCAATCTGCCCCATCCGCGCGTTCCAGTGCTCTATAGATTGCCGCATGCGCTTCTGGTCATCTGCACTCAAACGAGCATAACTCGGTAGCAGGCTCAGATCAGGCAGATTAGCCATCACTACCCGCGCTCGCGTTTTCATCCGTAATTGTTTCAACAAGTTTTGTAGATCTTGCATATAGTCATCATCAAGTGTGCCCGCTGTGAAATCATTGGCGACCAGCCAGATGGTGACCAACTGTGGCTGCGCACTCAAGGCTTGCGGCAATTCCTGCTTGAGCGCCTGGTGCAGATGGATACCATCTACACCCAGATTGATCGTGCGGGAGCCTGCAGGGAGCTTGCCGCCTATAAGAGGTACATACCCTTGCGATCCAGGCTTCTCACATCCCACTCCAAGCGCGTCTGAGGCTCCCATCGCCACATAAACAGCCGGGTCAGAAAGCAATTTTTGCGCACTGACCGGCTGTTGAAGCTTATCGCTCTTGGCCTCAAGTTTCCTGGTTGGCTGAGCTGTCGGCGTAACATGGGTTGTAGGCGATAAATCCGGAACACAGGCTGCGTAGCACAGGAGTAACAGAACCAATAATGAGATCAAATGTAATCTTTGTTTTAGCATGAATGAATGCCTGCTTTATACCTTCAGAGAGAATAATCTATGGTGAGCACTGTTTGATCTGGCCTCACTATTATTATACGCTTCCAGCGTGTATTTTCCCCGACAAAAGCACCAGATTGTCGAGCAATGGTTCATAATCCTTGCTCGCCTGGTTCATGTTGCTCAATATCTCGACCCCTGTCCAAAGGGACGATGTGAGAAGCCTTTCCAGCGGCTATACTCCCACTACAACGATTACTATCTGCTTGCATACTACTCAAGTTCGACAAACGAGGGCGAGAAATATACGGATACCTAGAAGGACATAATGTATGCGAAATTGGGGCATCTTACAGAAGAATCCCGTGTATCGCAACCTCTGGATTGCTAAAGTGGGAAGTCAGTTTGGAGATTGGTTTAATCAGGTGGCCCTGGCCCAGATTACCTTATTACTCACACATTCTTCGGAAGCTATGGGTCTCGTTCTCCTGTGCCGGTCGTTACCCACTGTCGTGCTCGGCCCCTTCGCAGGTCCCTTAGTGGATCGTTTCCCTAAAAAGCCACTTTTGTTCATCTCAGATATACTTCGAGCTGTCTTTGCCTTCGGCTATGCTTTTGCCATCGTCACACACACAAGCTGGTTCCTGTATATTGGTTCACTACTCATGGGGCTATCAGGAGTCTTCTTTGAACCTGCACGCAATGCAACCATCCCGCTGGTTGTCCCTCGTGAAGATCTTACAGAAGCATACTCCCTGGAATCAGGAACTACAGGGATGCTGCAGATCTTCGGTGCTGCGTTGGGTGGCATTGTAGCAGTTGCTGTCAGTCCCGTGATGTGTTTTGCGATTAATGCGGCGTCCTACCTCTGGTCAGCACTCTATATTCTGCGAACACAGTGGCAGGAGATTCATAAAATACAATCTCACCATATCCCCTATGTACAGGCTCTCAATGCCGGATTCCACGAGGCAGTGAAGAACCGTGTTGCCCGCTCCATCATTTTTATTGGGATTAGCTGGGGCCTTGCCGGAGGCGGCTACTATGTTCTCATTCCTCTTCTCGGGGCACAAACTTTTCATCTTGGTGGCCTCGGTGTTGGACTGCTCTATGCCATTGATGGGATCGGAGTGCTCATCGGATCCTATCTCGTCCACCAC
>JAFMRP010000104.1 GCA_017354095.1 Ktedonobacteraceae bacterium | reverse complement strand
TCAGGATACTCAACCCGTACCAGACACAGCCCATGCGACGGGGCCGCTGAACCAGGATGCGTCTTCTCCGCACGTTGCACAATCGCCGCGAATTCATCCAGACCGAGACGCTTCTGTCCTACCAGCAACAGCGTGCCTACCATTCTGCGCACCTGTCCCGTGAGAAAGGCATCAGCAGTAAAATCACAATAGATCAGTTCATGCTCTCGTATACAACGTGCTTCCAACATCGTTCGAACGCAGTGATGTCGTCCTGGTTTTCTCGGATTCGAATCCTCAGGACTATGTCCGAAAGCCCCGAAGTCCCGCCGCCCCAGTAAGTACTGACATGCCTCTTGCATCAGATCCACGTCCAGCGCACGCGAAGAGTGGTAGCTGTATCGCGCGCGTAGCGCCGTCGGAGCAGAATCGTTCCAGATAGTGTAGCGATAAGAACGACTTTGTGCGCTAAAACGCGCGTGGAAGCGCTCCGGGGCTGCTCTCGCCCATCGTACCACCACCGCATCGGGTAAGACAGCATTCAAAGCTCTCTGCCACACCTGGGGTGTGAAGCGCGCCTGCGAGCTAAAGTGGATCACCTGCCCGCTGGCATGTACCCCGGCATCCGTGCGCCCTGCTCCATACACAGTAACGCTTTCACCACAGATACGGGTTATTGCCGCCTCCAACTCGCCCTGTATTGTCGCCCCATGCGACTCCGGCTGGCGCTGAAAGCCATGATAGCCCGTGCCATCAAACTCGATACCGCACGCAATTTTCATGATGTCATGTGCAAAACGACGCTCGGGCGAAACAGTCCCTACACCAGGGCGATCTGCGCTACTGCGGCGGCATCCCCCTTGCGGCGGCCCAGCTTGGTAATCCGTGTGTAGCCACCAGGACGGCCAGCATAGCGAGGAGCCAGTTCCTCAAACATCTTCTGGACAACCAGCTCATCAGGCAGAGCGCTTAGAATAATACGCCGCGCATGCAGTTCAATCACCATTGCCTGATACGCCGCCTGTAAAGCCTTCTCAGCTTCTTCCTCATCCGAGATAATGTGCAACAGCTCCTCACGGCGAGCCTTCAGCTTATTCTCCAGAAATTTGCGTCCCTTATCGGTCAGAGGGGCTTTCTGCTGAGCGGCACGCTCTTCATTGCTCCCCACTGTCGCGTCAAGCGAGAAGCGCCCCCGGCGTGCAAACGCCAGAATCTGAGCAGCCTTCTCCTCATCGGAGACCACCGATGCCAGATATTCTCTGGCAGCCAGGCGCGCTTTCACCGCCTTATCAATCAGTTTCTCAACTTCACCGCGAATGGCACGCGCACGCGCCTCCGTAGTCTGTATACGATCATACCGGATCAGGCCGGCCATCAGATTACGGCGCGCGGCACGCCTGCGCGGCTCAGGCATATTCATCCGGTTGCCGGCAACTCGATGCCTCAACTTAGTCCTCCATTTCGTGATCGCCGTCCAGATCATTGCCGACGGCACTGGTGCGCGGATTGGGCAGGAAGTTGCGGGCAAGTAAGCGCTCACGCAGCTCCTGTAAGCTCTTCTCGCCGAAGTTGCGCACACCGAGCAAATCTTCTTCGTTCATCGAGAGCACCTGGCCAACCTTGGTGATGTTACTGCGTTTGAGACAGTTATAGGCACGCACCGAGAGGTCGAGCTCTTCGATAGGTGTATCGTATATTTTCTGCGGGATGGGCAGGCTGCTCAGAGGAGCCTTCTCAGGCTCAGGCAGCTGCGCGCGATAATTGGCCAGCAGCGTAAAGTGGCGCACCAGGACATCTGCGCTCTGACGCAACGCCTCATCAGGCGTAATGGTGCCATCCGTTGTAATCTCTAGAACGATCTTGTCAAAGTTCGTCATCTGGCCGACGCGCGTATGCTCAACCGTATAGTTCACCTTCTGGATCGGCGTATAAATCGCGTCAACCGGGATAACACCAATAGGCTGATCCTCTTTCGAGTCGGCTGGTACATAGCCGCGACCCGCTTCGACAACCAGCTCCATATCAAGGCGTGCGTTCTCGTTGTCCAGCGTCGCAATGTGTAGATCGGGATTAACGATCTCCACCGTGCTGGGAGCAATAATATCCGCCGCTGTCACTACACGCTCACCACTAATTTCCAGTCGCATCGTCACCGGGTGGTCAGAGAAACTGCGCAGGCGCAATTTCTTCAGATTCAGCACGATATCTGTCACATCTTCCACCACGTTAGGGATGTCCTGGAACTCGTGTTGTACACCCTCAATCCGTACAGAGGTCACCGCCGCACCTGGCAGCGATGAGAGCAATACGCGCCGCAGCGCGATGCCCAGGGTCGCACCATACCCTGCCTCTAACGGCTCAATATCATAACTCGCATAGTTTCCCTGTGTCTTCGTATTTTTAATGCGAGGCAGAGCAATATCTTGCAAGGTTCCAACCTGCCTTCCTTTTTCTACCACCGTTTTTCCTGGCGCCCACCCAATGCAGACGCACAGGGACGGGCAATGTTGGTAGTCCAAGCAGCCTTAGAGGACCCGGTCAAGGATCACAAGGCCTGAACACAAACCCTTCGCAATGCCGCAATGCCCGGTTAGCCCAGACATGCACCAGCAAGTAGCCCTGGCCTCCGTCGCACTAGCTGTCGCGCCTTCTCACTCTCCGCGCGATCTTCCACCCGCCAGGCGGCAGCGCCAGGAAACCCCTCTATCTCAGCTTACCGCTTCTGATAGAACTCAACCACCATCTGCTCATCGAAGGGCAGTTCGAGGTCCGCTCGTGAGGGTATGGTTAATACACGACCAGTCATGGCATCAGCATCCAGGCGCAGCCAGGCAGGAATGTCCTTCTGGGGCAGGATCAGCGCGCGGGTTTTGAAGTATTCCATCCCCTTGCTCCGCTCACGCACAGAAATCACATCGTTGGGCCTGGCGACAAATGATGGGATATCCGTCTTGCGACCATTCACAGCAAAATGACCATGATTGACCAATTGACGGGCCTGAGCACGCGAATCGGCAAACCCCAGACGATACACCAGATTATCCAGGCGCATCTCCAGTACTCCAACCAGCGTCTCGCCAGTCTTACCAGGAGTGCGAGCAGCAAAATTGAAGTGCCGTTTGAATTGCTTCTCCAACACACCATATGTGCGGCGAACGCGCTGCTTCTCGCGTAACTGCTTGGCATAACCAGATTCTTTACGCACACGACCGCTACCGTGCTGTCCCGGACGCGAACTGCGCCGTTCCAGCGTACATTTGGTGATACATTTATCACCTTTTAAGAAAAGTTTTACCCCCTCACGCCTGCAGAGTTTGCAGACCGGGCCGGTATAACGAGCCATCTAGTTCTATCCTCCTCTATCCCCGGCTAGACGCGACGCCTCTTGGGAGGGCGGCATCCATTGTGCGGAATAGGTGTAACATCAGTAATCGAGGAAACCGAGAGACCAGTGGTCTGCAATGATCGAATGGCGGCCTCGCGACCGGAGCCAGGACCCTTGACATAGACATCGATCTGGCGCAGCCCGTGCTCCATCGCCTTGCGGGCAGCCGTCTCAGCAGTTACCTGCGCGGCATAGGGCGTGCTCTTACGCGAACCCTTGAATCCCTGAGCACCAGCACTGCTCCAGGAAATCACGTTCCCATTAGGATCAGTGAGGGTCACAATCGTATTGTTGAACGTGGCCTGAATATGCGCCTGGCCCCGAGGAATCGACTTCCGCTCACGCCGCCGCACTCTGGTTGTAGTCGTTTTCTTTCTGTCTGCCATGCTGAATACTATCCCTTCCCGGTACTATTTCTTGGCCGTAGCTTTCTTCTTTCCGGCAACAGTCCTCTTCGGACCGCGGCGCGTACGAGCATTGGTACGAGTGCGCTGTCCACGCACTGGCAGATTGCGGCGATGACGCAGACCACGATAGCAACCAATCTCAATTAGCCGCTTGATATTCATGTCTACTTCACGACGCAATTCACCCTCAACCTTATGCTCCCGGTCTATCGTCTCACGCAGGCGGTTGACCTCTTCCTCGGTCAAGTCCTTGACACGGGTATCGGGATTAACGCGTGTTCGCTCCAGGATTTTGCGGCTGGTGGTCAGCCCTATCCCATAAATGTAGCACAGCGAAATCTCCACACGCTTCTCACGTGGAATATCAACGCCGGCAATTCTAGCCATTTTCTCCTCCAGCTTCGCCTTTTTAGCCCTGTTTTTGTTTATGTTTAGGATCTTTGCTACAAATGACCATTACAACGCCCCTGCGACGAATGACCTTACAGCCATCGCAGCGAGGTTTCACCGAGGCGCTTACTTTCATGACTTGCACTCCTCATGCGCTTAAGATACCACTAGTAATTGGGACAAGAGCACAAAGAAACATCCCCAGATGCTTCCCCTGCCTCGCCCATATAATCTATCATGCCAGCCACACCCACTACATTCAGAAACGCCACGACGCCATTAAGAAAAACGGTAGCCATCCTTCTGAACGCGAGGAAACCTCCCCACACGGTCAGAAGCCCCACGCGCTCGTGGCCCATGCAGCGCCCCGCACTCTTCTGAACGCGAGGAAGTATCAGGAGAAAAGGAACAGCAAAGGATGCAGGTCTTACCACCTCATGATCTCACACGCCAGATAATGCGCCCTCGCGTCAGGTCGTAGGGAGACAGCACAACCTTCACCTTATCGCCCGGCACGATGCGCACAAAATTCATGCGAATGCGCCCTGAGAGGACAGCCAGCACCTGGTGTTGCTCATCTATTTCTACTTTAAACATAGCATTGGGGAGAGCCTCGATCACTCTTCCCTCTACTTCTATTTCATCCTTTGGCATAACATCCTTTCCCTGGTAGCGGGATTTTATGTTTGTTTACCTACACTCGTACTCGTTGCAAGGATACCAGCCTGCGCGGCAGCCACGCACAGGCATTTCAAGTCGATGTGCAACTTTTCAAGATAGTATGGCGGGGAGCACGTTTTCTCTATTGCCATGCATCTGGAAGTACAAAAGGGCAGCAGTTCCCACTGCTGCAAGCAGCTACAAATTATAGCACACTTTCCTACGGAAGTCGAGTGGGGAAATCTCCCGCTGGCCATTTCCGCCTATAAATTTAACCAAGCGTCAATACCTCGGCTTCGCCCTCTAGAATGGCAACCGTATGCTCAAAGTGAGCCGTGTACGTCCCGTCCGCACTCACAACGGTCCAACCGTCTTCCAGAACACGTGTCTCTTCATCGCCAAGAATCACCATTGGCTCTATGGCGATCACCATACCTGATTTGAGCCGCGGGCCAGGATACCCCGGTTCAACATAGTTGAGCACCTGTGGATCTTCGTGCATACTTCGACCCACCCCATGCCCACTGTAGTGGCGGACAACCGAAAAGCCGGCAGCCGTTACATGACGATATACCGCGCGCCCGATATCATTGAGCCGCTTTCCCGCGCGAGCCGCCGCAATACCACGGTAGAGAGCTTCTTCCGTTACCTGCAACAACCGCTGCACAGCAGGCGCAACCGTCCCAACCGGCACGGTAATGGCCGAATCAGCATGCCAGCCATTGTAACTGGCCGCCAGATCCAACGTGATAATATCGCCTTCTTTCAACATACGCTTCCCAGGAATACCATGTACAACCTCTTCGTTTACAGACGTACAGAGCGAAGACGGGTAACCATGATACCCCAAAGAGCTGGATTTCGCGCCATAGCGCTTCAAAGCCTCTATCGTCAGCTGGTCGATTTCGGCCGTCGTGATCCCTGGCTGTACCGCCTTACGCAATTCGGCGAATATCGTCGCGATGATCCGTCCTGTCTCCCGTATCTTCGCCCGTTCGCTTTGAGATTTCAGAATAATCGCCATATACTACTTCAAGCTATACATCTTCCCGGCAATCGTTTATCGCTTTGAGTAAACTACCCGCCACCTCTTCAATACCTTGATTCCCATTCACCGCTGCCAGCTTCCCTTGATTGGCATAGTAATCGAAGAGATGGACAGTTTCATTAAAAAAGATATCTAGACGCTTTTGTACCGCTTCACCCCGATCATCGGAACGCTGGTAGAGCTCACTACCGTCCAGATCACAGATCCCCGGTACCTTCGGTGGACGCGTATTAATGTTGTAAACGTGCTGATTTGCCTTACAGATATACCTGCCCGACAACCGCTTCAACAAGACATTGCGAGGGACCTCAAGATAGAGCACACAATCAATCCTCTGACCGGCACGACCCAACCCTTCATCGAGCGCCTGGGCCTGGACAATTGTACGAGGGAAACCATCCAGAAGCACTCCTGAAGCACAGTCTGGCTCAGAGATCCGGCCTAATACCATCGAAACGGTCAGGTTATCGGGAACCAGCTTCCCTTGATCGATATACGTTTTGGCTTTCTGGCCTAACTCCGTTCCTTCGTCAATCGCTTTACGGAACAAATCCCCACTAGCAACATGGCGGATACCCAGCGAGGCTGCGAGCCGCTGAGCCTGTGTTCCTTTGCCCGAGCCCTGGGCGCCAATAAGGATAATATTCACACGTTTCCTCCGACGGAAGCTTGAGATACGCCTCGTTACGCCTCACACCAGGAAAGTACATACCTTAGCGCGGTAGTAAAACAGCTACTACCGCCCTCGAAACTACCAGATAGCCCACGCTATTACGACAGGAACCCGGAGTAGTTACGCATGACCATCTGGGCTTCCAGTTGTCTGACTGTATCTAGCACAACACCTACGACAATCAGTAGCGAAGCGCTGCCCAACAGTTGATTTGCACCAACGCGCGCCACAAACGGTAGAACAGCCACTATCCCCAGGAATAAAGCGCCCGCCAATGTGATACGCTTCAGAATATTCTCCAGATACCTGCTGGTTGGCTCGCCAGGCCTATATCCAGGAATAAATGCCCCCTGCTTCTGTAAGTTCTCTGGGATGTTCTGCTGCTGCCACATCACAAAGGCATAGAAGTAAGTAAACAGGACAACCAGGAGAAAGTACACTGCCCAGTAATACCACTGCGTTGGCGCCATGTACGTTGCAACCCACGTCGCGGTATCCTTCAGCCACTGTGTCGGGCTTGTGGTCAGGTACTGCGAAATGACAGAGGGAAAGAGCAGCATAGACTGCGCGAAAATGAGCGGAATCATGCCAGCGCTGTTCACCTGCATCGGAATGTAGGTGGTTTGAGCTGAGCCCACCAGCATGCCGCGTCCTACCATACGCTTCGTGGGATATTGCACCGGGACACGACGCTGTCCCATATAGATGTACACAATGCCAACGATTGTCACCAGGCCGATCAGCAAGAAGACCGCAATGCTGATAATGCCATTGGCAACATTACCACTGGATGTAGCCGCCAGGTAACCCTGATTCACAAATGATGGGATACGGCTCAGGATGCCCCCGAAAATGATCAGGGAGATACCATTGCCGATACCATTCTCGGTAATCAATTCTCCAAGCCAGACCAGAATCATCACACCTGCCGTCAGCGACATGACGATAGCCCATGACTGCAACGCGTATTGCGGATCTATCAGGCTGAAGTTGGTCAGCACTTTCTGGCTCTGGAAAAGCGCAGCGCTGCTAAACGCCTGCAAAAACGCCAGGGGTACCGTTATAATGCGCGTAATCTGGCTAATGCGCAAACGCCCTGACTCACCCTGCATCGCCAGGTTCTGCAATGCAGGGATAATGGGTTGCAGGAGCTGCATCACGATGGTGGCGGTAATATAGGGATAGATCGAAAGAGCAACAATCGAGAACGTCTGCAGAGAGCCACCGGAAAAGACATCCAGCAAGCCAAGCACCTGTGAGAGGTTCGAAGTACTGTTCTTCGAGAACAGATCATTCAAGGCTTGTTGCTCAGTGGGGGTTAAAGGCACCGTGATATGGGCGAGAACACGGAAAACCAGTAATATGCCTAGAGTGTAGAGAATTTTATTACGCAGATCGGGAACACTCCAGACACTGCGCAGGCGATCCCACATGGGAGCCTCCTTCCACGATGGCGTCTTCTCGCTCCAGAATTGCTACTGCCGGGTCGAAGACGCGTAGGTAGTGAATAAAAACAGGGACAGGAGAGAAGAGACAAGGTGCCGGGGCTTTTACGCCCCAGCAGCACCCTGCTCCGCCTGCTGTCCATCTTTACGACGCTTGGTCTTGGGATACTCCTTGACCGGAATAACATCTACGCTTCCACCAGCGGCCTCAATCTTGGCTTTAGCACTAGCCGAGAACTTATGAGCGCGTACCGTGAGAGCACGATCAATCTCGCCATCTCCAAGCACTTTGATCAGACCTCGACCTTCAGAAGACGACACAAGGCCGACTTCCACCAGTTGTTCAGGAGATACATGCGTATCAGGCCCAAACGGCTCAAGATCAGCAAGATTAATTATAGTATACTCTTTGCGAAAAGCAGCATTACTGTTTCCCTGGCCGCGAACAAAAGGCAGGCGCCTGGATAGGCGAGTCTGGCCGCCGCTAAAGGCGCGGCTAATGCTCCCACCAGAGCGCGCCTTCTGGCCTTTCTGGCCACGGCCAGAAGTCTTGCCGCGACCAGAGCCATGTCCACGCCCAACTCGCCTTTCCGCTTTGCGCGAACCAGGAGCGGGTCGCAAATCAGAGAGTTTCACTGAGCAATCTCCTCCACCTGCACCAGGTGTTGCACCTTGCGAACCATCCCACGAATAGCTGGATGATCCTCACGTTCGACTGTATGTTGAAGCTTACGCAGCCCCAACGACTGTATCGTGGCTTTCTGATCCTTTGGGTAGCCGATAGCACTCTTTACCCACTTTATACGTAATTTTGCCATTGCTAACTCCTATCGACGGCGCTCACCGCCGCCACCGCGACGCTCACCACCGCCACCGCGACGCTCACCGCCGCCACCGCGACGCTCACCGCCGCCACCGCGACGTTCACGACGACCAGCAGCAGCAGCCCTGGCCTCACGCGCTTCCTCTTCACGAGCAGCACGCGCGGCGGCAGCCTGCTCCGCAACAGTAGCAGCAGCAACGGCCAGGCGCTCAGTCTGTTTTCTACCAAGCAACTCAACAACAGTTTTGCCACGACGCGCAGCCTCTTCATCGGCCGAACGCAACTCACCCAATGCCTTGATGCAGGCTTGAACAGTATTTGCCTTGTTCGTACTGCCGAGCGTCTTGGTCAGAATATCGCGTACGCCCGCGGCTTCAAGCACCGCGCGAACCGCACCACCTGCGATGACGCCAGTACCAGGTGCAGCTGGTTTAAGCAGCACCTCAGAAGCACCAAAGGTGGTTTTCACCAGATAGGGAATGGTCGTCCCCGCCAGCGGCACCTGGACCAGGTGCTTTTTCGCTTCTTCTACGCCCTTGCGGATGGCCTCGGTGTACTCGCTGGCTTTGCCAAAGCCAAAGCCAACGTAGCCATTGCGATCACCCACAACCACCAGAGCACGAATGCTGAAGCGCCTGCCGCCTTTGACCACTTTGGCCACGCGGTTGACCTCTACTACGGTCTCTTCCAGGTTTAGTTTTGAAGCATCAATTCTTGGCATCTTACTCCTCGTAACCCCTAGAACTCCAGGCCAAATTCACGAGCGCCTTCAGCAAGTGCGGCCACGCGCCCATGATACGCGTAACCTCCACGGTCAAAGACGACACGGCTGACACCGTTTTCTTTCGCACGCTGCGCGACCAGTTTTCCAACCTCGCGTGCCAGCGCCACCCTACGATTATGGGCGATAGCGACCAATGCCTCTACTGGCGTTTTGCGCTCGCCCTTCTGAGCAGCAGGCAGCAGCGTTTTTGTTGGGGTCGCGGGCTGCTGTTTGCCTCCCTTAGCAGGGGCACCTCCCTTGGCAGGAGCCTTCTCGGCCTTCCTACTCCTGGGAGCAGCTTCAGCAGCAACCTCCACCGGGGCTTCCTGCTCTACC
>JAFMRP010000680.1 GCA_017354095.1 Ktedonobacteraceae bacterium | reverse complement strand
CACCGCATCGTCATCGATCCCGTCGATGGCTCCAACAACGTCATACGCGGCATCAGCACGGCCGGATTGGCCCTGGCCGTGCTGCCCATCGACGCACCGGTATTGCCAGAACATGTACAATATGCACTGGTGGGGGATTTGTATAGTGGCACCGTCTATACCGCCCGGAAGAGCCACGGAGCCCGGCGTAATGGCCAGCGCTGCGAGGTGAGCCAGGTACACCACATACAACACTGCCTGGCCGGGCTCAACCTGGACGGACGAAACCAGGCCGTCATTCGGACGCTGCTCACGGAACAACCGGTCCTCTCCCACGTTCGACGCTGCGGCAGCTCGGCCATGGATAGCGTCTATGTAGCCAGCGGCAGCTATGATGCGTATATCGATGTAGGAGATACATTGACAGGCGAATCATTCCTGGCCTCAGGTTGTATCGTGCTGGAGGCCGGCGGGATTATCAGCGATCATCAGGGTAAACCACTACGACCCATTACCAGCTTAAGAGATGGTTACTCTATCGTCATAGCAAGCACACACGAGCTGCACCAGGAAATTATCGATAGGATTACACGCTGCCTGTGATCTATATCATAGCAGAGCTAAACCTTATGACGTATAATTACGATAGAATATATGAGGATACCTATTTTCAAAAACGTTTTTAAGCAATCTTAGCCTGTATACCCATTATTCGACAGGAAAACTATCATGAAGCAGGAAAAATACAACAAACAACTGCAATTATCACACCGTCCAACAGCACTCATCATCACTGTCCTGGCGCTCTTTGTGCTACTTCTCAGCGCCTGCTCCGGGAACAATAATCCCAACAATACAAATAGCTCGGCAACACCTGTACCAACCGTCAACGCGACCACTAAAAACCAGGCTATGACCCAGCTACAAACCTTTCAGCAATGGATCACGCTGCTAAAACAAAACGGCGGCAGCACCACCCAGTATCAACAGCAATACGACTCCGACCAGCAAGCAGTGCAGAAAGCACACACCACCGCCGATTACCAGGCTGTTCTGAACAAACTGAACGGCCATGTCGATGTCATCAAACTGCCTACACTCAAGCTGGAGGCGCAAAATCTGCAGAAACAACTATCACAGCAGGTGAACGACTGGGGCAAAACTCACACCTACTACGATGACTACAACCAGACCACCTACCACCTCGGCTACGAATATGGCGCCACCGGCATCGGTGGCATGGTCCAGGAGAGCATGGATCAGGCTCAGAACCCCGCCGACTATCAGCAAGTGGTCGAAGACCTTCAGATGTACTTGCACAACTGGCAGGCCATGAAGGCCAACGCAGCGGACAAAAACCCTTACAACGAGATACACCAGAGCGACCTCGACCTGATCAAATACTATGACAAATCAGACAAAAAGGTGGTGGTTGTCTCTCTGCAAGAGCAGGCTATGCGCGTCTACGATCATGGCCAGCTGGTTCGCTCGCTGCTGGTGACCACCGGACGCCCCGATCATCCCAGCCTGCCCGGCGCCTGGTGGGTCGAGGGGAAACAGTCACCCACGGTGTTTAAAGCTGGCGTCCCCAAAAGCGACCCCGATTGGTACCCCGACACACCCATCCACTACGCGATGCAATATCACAGCAACGGCTACTTCGTCCACGATAGCTGGTGGCGCGTCAAATACGGTCCCGGCACCAATTTCCCGCACGTAGATGACAGTGGCGACCCCTTCTCGGCACAGGGCTCGCACGGCTGCGTCAACATCTCTCAGGCCAATGCCGCCTGGGTCTACAGCTTCGTGCAGCTCTACACCAGCATCATCATCTACTAACCGCTGGCCAACCAGAAACAGCGCAGGAGGCTCCCATCCCGTATGGGCCAGCCCCTGCTCTTTCACAAAATCGTCTGGACCTCCATAGGTTCCATCAATTGTGCCAGCTTCCTTGCAGTATTCGCTTCCGCCAGGGGCATATAGATGGTCATACGCAAATCTGGTGCGTCAGTAACCTGGAAGGTGGCTGGTTGGAGAACCAGCCGTCCAACCAGGGGATGATGTAGTTCTTTTTTTTCGGTATGGCCGGCCTGAAGAGCGTGCCGAGTCCACCACGCGCGGAACTGTGGGCTGGCAAGCTCCAGATCTGCGACCAACGCCTTAAGCCAGGGTTCTCCAACATACCGTTCAGTACTGGCACGAAACAGGGCCAGCAGACCCTGCGCATCTTTTTCCCAGTTGGCGAGGAACATACACCGTAAGGGATGGGTGAACATCAAGCGCAGGATATTGCGCTCGCGCAGAGGAAGAGCACCGAAGTCTGTCTGATAGACACGCACCATGGCCTTATTCCAGGCCAGCAGGTCCCAGCGCGGATTCGTGACATAAGCAGGGGACGTACCCATACTCTCCAGAATGTGTTGCAGAACAGGGCTAACAGCGCTGGTGAAGGGATAGGGATCGGCGGGTTGTTGCTGGCGAGCCAGGAGAAACAAATGGTTGCGCTCTACGGCATTCAGATCCAGAACCCTCGCGAGACTCTCCAGAACCTGTGGAGAAACCGTAATAGCACGGCCCTGCTCCAGGCCGGTATACCAGGTCACTCCGATACCCGCTAAGACTGCCAGCTCCTCTCTACGCAGCCCTGGCGTCCTGCGTCGTGAACCACCGGGCAGGCCTGCGGCCTCGGGCGACATGCGTTCTCGCCGCGTGCGTAAAAAGTGCGCCAGCTCTTTCCGGCGTTCCTGATCGTTCATACTCATCCTTCACCTATCCTGTCAGTTTTTATGCCAGGATAAACTCCGTTCTGGCTAAAAGGCTAGAGATCTGGCACCATTGTATCACGACAAACCTGGCCACTACGAGCTTATGATTGTTTTTATGTCGCTAAATAGCACAAAGAAAGGTGCATATGTGATGGAAAAGTCCATCGAAGGCCATAAAAGTTTCGCCCTGCTACAGGGGCAGGTTGTGCTGATTACTGGAGCAAGCCGGGGCATCGGCGCAGCCACCGCTCTTCTCCTTGCCAGGCATGGAGCAGCTATAGGCGTCAACTATCATCAAAATGCTGAGAGGGCGCGAGAAGTTGTCGAGGCTATTCGGACCTCTGGAGGGCATGCCATTGCCCTCCAGGCCAGTGTGGATAACGCGCACGAGGTCGAGGCTATGGTGCAGCAGGTGGAGCAGGAATTGGGGCCAATCGATACGCTGATTCTGAATGCCATCGCCGGCAGCAAGCCAGCAGGGGAGACCGCCAGACCATCGGAGGCTCGCGATTCGTGGACCTTCAACTCGTTCCTCGATTCCACCTGGGAGCAGTACCAGCATATCGCGATGCGCACATTGGCCGGAGTCTATGTGCCGGCGCGCATCGTCACCCCCTTGATGGTCGAGCGCAAGCATGGCAACCTCATCGCTGTCAGCAGCACAGTGGCGCGCATCCCTTATAGTGGCGCAGGAGCTCTGGCCGCTGGCAAAGCAGGTGTCGAAGCACTGCTCAAAGCGCTCGTGCCGGAATTGGGGCCGCATGGCATTCGTGTAAACGTTGTAGCCCCGGGCGCAGTTGAGACAGAGGCTTCAACCCCTTATATTCAGGCGCACAAAGAAACCATCAGTCAGGCTCTGCCTCTACGACGCGTCGGCCAGCCCGAAGATATCGCAGCAGCTATCCTGCTCCTGACCCTCCCCCAGGCCAGCTACCTGACAGGCAACTACCTGGCTGCTGGCGGCGGCAATTACTTGCCTTGATGGCGATGAGAGGAAGCGCTCGTTTCACGTGATTTTTGATTTAAGATGAGATTTTATACTTTAAGCAAAGAGAGGATTTTTTTCAAGCATGCAAGCCATTGTCATTGATCCACAAGCACCCGTGCGCCTCGGTTTCCAAACCGTTGAGCCTCCTATACCACAGGCCAATGAGGCGGTAATACAGGTGAAAGCCATCTCTCTG
>JAFMRP010000103.1 GCA_017354095.1 Ktedonobacteraceae bacterium | reverse complement strand
ACGCGATCGCACCTGGATTTGTGGATACTCCCATGAGCGTAAGCGAAGGCGTGAACGAGTTGCACAGCGATTGGTTTCGCCAGAATTACATCGACGGTTACCATTTGCCGCTCAGACGGGCGGCACAGCCTGAGGAGATCGCTGGCGTGGCCTATTTCCTGGCCGGGCGGGATGCCTCATATATTACAGGACAGGTAATTACCATCGACGGTAGACTCACTATTAGCTTTTGATTCCGGTGGAGCGCATAGGTGTCCTGTCACTGTGCTATTATATTGACAGAAAATGTATTCTATCGATGTCGATAGCAAAAGGCAGGAGTGCTTTCATGCAAATACAACCTTTCCAGGATACCAGTGGCTTGCTGAGCACGGTGCCGCTGCCTGACCTGGTTCTGCTGCGACAGCGTTTCGCGCGGCCTCGCCTGCATGATGTGGGTGGCGCGGTGACCGCCGCACTGGATGCCACCGAGATCGCGTCCGGGCTGCCAACCGGGGCGCGTATCGCCATTGCCGTGGGGAGCAGAGGTGTGGCCGAGATCGCAACGATTGTGCGAGCACTGGTGGCCGCGCTGCGCCGCGCTGGCGCGGAGCCGTTTATTGTGCCCGCGATGGGGAGCCATGGCGGCGCGACCCCTGAGGGACAGGCAGAGGTGCTGCGCAGCCTGGGTGTGACGGAAGAGTTCACAGGCGCGGCGATTGTCTCCGCGCTCGAAGTGGACCGGTTGGGCGAGTTGCCCAATGGGCTGCCGGTGCATATTGATCGTGTCGCCAATGCCGCCGATGGGATCATCGTGGTCAATCGAGTCAAGCCGCATACCGACTTTAGCGCACCCATCGAAAGCGGCCTCTCCAAAATGACCGCCATCGGCCTGGGCAAACATGCCGGAGCGATCACCATCCATTCCTGGGGCGTTGAGGGGTTGAGCCGGCAAATTCCCGAAGTAGCAAAGTTTGTGGTCGCGCACACGAAGATCCTGTGCGGAGTTGCGGTCATCGAGAATGCCTACGACGAAGTCGCGGATGTCGTCATTGTGCCGCCGTCCGGCATCGGCAATGAGCAGGAGCGGGAGTTGACCGAGCAAGCCAGATCGATGATGGCCAGCCTACCCTGGGAAGATCTCGATGTGCTGGTCATAGACAAGCTGGGGAAAAATATTAGTGGCGCTGGTATGGACACGAACATCATCGGGCGCATCCGCATCGCTGACCAGAAATCCACGGCGGCCAGGATCACGAATATTGCCGTACTCGACGTCACCGACGAATCACACGGCAACGCCATTGGCCTGGGGCTGGCCGATTTTACGACCGCGCGCCTGGCGGAGAAGCTGGATCTGCAGGCACTCTATATCAACTGTCTCACCGCTGGCGTAATCGCTATGAATTCCGCAAAAATCCCGCTGACGCTGGCTACTGATCGCGAGGCGGTAGCAGCCGCGATCCGCTGCGCTGGCCGGCCCGATTTCGCCCAGGTGCGCCTGGCACGGATCGAGAATACATTGCGCCTGGAATATATCCTGGCCAGCCGAAACAGCCTGGAGCAGATACGGCCGGGAAGCCATGTCGAGGTGCTCAGCCCGTCGTTATCGTTCGATGTAGAGCCGGATGGCTCATTGCCACCGTTCGAGCAGATTCGCGCTCGTTATGCATAGCCTGCCATATTGAAAGGGACACCACTTATGGACACTCAGCAGACGCCTCCGCCGCAGATCCATAGAATAGTCAAGGGATTCGCGCCGCGCGATACGCCTGTTCCACTGCAAGAAGTGGCGGTGCTGCTTCATCCTGACGACGAGGTAGCTATTGCACGCATGCCGCTGAGTCGCGGGGTCAAGCTGCGCGTGGGAGAGCGCATTGTCGAGGTGAGCCAGCGCGTACCGTCGGGACATAAAGTGGCGCTGCGCGATGTCGAGGTAGGGCAGCCGGTGCGCCGCTATGGCGCGATTATCGGTTTCGCCACACAGCCTATCGGAGCCGGTACGCATGTGCACAGCCATAACCTGGCGGTGGGCGATCTCAAGCTCAAATATGAGTATGGCGTGGACGTGCGGCCCGTTGATATGGTGCCCGTAGAGCAGAGGCGAACCTTTATGGGCTACCGCCGTCCTGATGGCCGTGTGGGCACGCGCAACTATGTCGCTATCATCAGTTCCGTCAACTGTTCAGCCTCTACCGTGCGTTTCATTGAACAGCGCTTCGGTCCCGATCTGCTCAAGGCCTATCCACAGATCGATGGCGTCATTGGCCTGACGCATAAGAGCGGCTGTGGCCTGCGCATCGGCGGTGAAGCCGTTCGTCAGTTGCAGCGCGTACTGGCCGGCATGGCCATGCATCCCAATGTAGGCGCCTACCTGATTCTTGGCCTGGGTTGTGAAAGTAACCAGATACAGGACATGATCGACTCTATGCAGCTAGACTCGGGCGAGCAGTGGAAGAAGCCGCTCTTCCTGACCATTCAGGAGAATCACGGCATCACCCACACGGTTAACGAGGCTGCACGTATGATCGGCGAGGCCCTGCCGCGTGTTAATGACGTAAAGCGGGAACCGATCCCTATTTCTGAACTGAACCTGGCGCTGCAGTGCGGGGGCAGCGATGGCTGGAGCGGGATTACGGCGAATCCCAGCCTGGGCTACTGCGTCGATGAACTGGTGCGCCAGGGCGGCACCGCCGTATTGAGCGAGACACCAGAGATTTATGGCGCGGAGCATATTCTCTTACGCCGGGCGCGCAGCCGCGAGGTGGGAGAGCAGTTCGTTGAGCGTATTCGCTGGTGGGAGCATTATACTGCCATCAACGATATGGAGATGGACAACAACCCTTCGCCGGGCAACAAGCTGGGAGGGCTGACGACCATCTACGAGAAGTCACTGGGTGCGATTGCCAAAGGCGGCTCTACGCCGGTCAATGCTATCTATAAATACGCCGAACAGATTCGCGAGCGCGGCCTGGTCGTCATGGACACGCCCGGCTACGATCCTGTTTCCGTCACCGGCCAGGTAGCGGGCGGCTCCAATGTTATCGTCTTCACGACCGGGCGCGGCTCCGCCTTTGGCTTTAAGCCTGCCCCTTCGATCAAAGTTGCCACCAATAGCGCACTCTATGAGAGCATGACGGATGACATGGACATCAATGCCGGGGTGGTGACTGACGGGGTCAGCGCGCAGGAAGTTGGCATGCGTATCCTGGACGAAGTAATTGAGGTCGCGAGCGGCAAGCGCAGCAAGAGTGAGGCGCTGGGCGTCGGCGAAGAGGAGTTTGCCCCCTGGATTCTTGGGGCGACCATGTAGCGAGTCGTCGCTGAGCCTGGCATGTCGCATCCCAAACCTTGAGCACCGCAGGATGGCACCCTGCACAATCAGGGATATCACACAAATACTGCCATAAGATGACAGGATTAACATGATAGAGTTCAAGAGAAGGATTGGAAATTTACCCTCAAAGGAGAACCTATCATGAAACTCAACCATGTCAATCTGACCGTTACCGATGTCCCTGCGGCTGCGCAGTTTCTCGAAAAGTATTTCGGGTTACGCAATCGGGGTGGCAACAAGGGATTCACTGTACTTTTCGACGACGACGGGTTGGTGCTCACATTGATGAAAGCTGGAGAGGTTAACTATCCCAAAACGTTTCACATCGGCTTTGGTCAGGAGAGCGATGAGCGCGTCAACGAGATCTATCAACGTATGAGAGACGATGGCTTTGAGATTGATCCGCCGCAACGCTCTCATGCCTGGACATTTTATGTGCGCGCACCAGGAGGATTTGTCGTCGAGGTGATGAGCTAGGGCGGCTGGCATCTCTTTGCGACATGCCATATTGTCAATACGTAACCAACCTCCTGCATGAGAGCTGATTGAAATGGTGTTTTCAGTCTCATACAGGAGGTTGGTTTTTATTAGATTAGAATGACTCATTTCTGATCAATGCAAGGAAGGGGACAAAGATCTGCCTCTGTAAAAACGGGGAAAGATGCACTGAAAGCTTGCTATGACAAGCTACTCATGCGACAATAGATAGTAAGTAAGCTTTGTACAGATACTTAAACGTTTTTCTCAGAGAGCAATAAATCATACTTATTTATCTTGATTGAAAGGCAGAGAGCATGCTCACTATCACGGGTTTTGAGGCGTTCGATATCCGCTTCCCCACTTCGCGTACCCTGGCCGGTTCTGACGCGATGAACCGCGATCCCGATTATTCGGCGGCCTATGTCATACTGCAGACAGATAGCCCGCGTGGACTGGCCGGGCATGGGCTCACATTTACAATTGGGCGCGGCAATGAGCTGTGCGTAGCTGGTATCAGGGCGCTGGCACCGATGCTGGTGGGGCGGACGCTGGAGTCGTTGACTGCCGATATGGCGGGCTTCTGGCGGCTGATTACCGGTGATAGCCAGTTGCGCTGGGTAGGGCCGGAGAAGGGCGTCATCCATCTCGCGGCGGCGGCTGTCGTCAATGCAGTCTGGGATCTCTATGCCAAGGTTGAGGGGAAGCCGCTGTGGAAGCTGCTGGTAGATATGTCGCCCGAGCAGCTTGTCGCCTGCATCGATTTTCGCTATATTAGTGACGCGCTCACCCCGGACGAGGCGCTGGCGATCCTGCGCGGCAACGCCGCGACAAAGGGGCAGCGCGAGGCCGAGATGCGCGTGCATGGTTTTCCAGCCTACACCACCTCGGCTGGCTGGCTGGGCTATTCAGACGAGCAGATCCGCCAGTTGTGTCGCGAAGCGGTAGAGGCAGGATGGACCCATTTCAAGCTAAAGGTGGGCGTGAACCTGGAAGAAGATCTGCGGCGCACACAGCTTATGCGTGAAGTGATCGGGCCGGAGCGAAAATTGATGATGGATGCCAATCAGTACTGGGATGTCGACCAGGCCATCGCCTGTATGCGCGAGCTGGGCTGCTACCAGCCCTGGTGGATTGAGGAGCCGACCAGTCCCGACGATGTGCTTGGGCATGCTGCTATTGCGCGCGCCATTGCTCCGCTCAAAGTGGCGACCGGTGAACATGTGCAGAATCGTATTATTTTTAAACAACTGATGCAGGCCAACGCGATCTCATTCTGCCAGATCGACGCCTGCCGCCTGGGCGGGGTCAATGAAGTGCTGGCCGTTTTGCTGCTGGCCGCGAAATTTGGTATTCCCGTCTGCCCACATGCCGGAGGCGTTGGCCTGTGCGAGTATGTGCAGCACCTTTCCATATTTGATTACATCTTCGTGAGCGCGTCACTGGAGAACCGCGTCCTGGAATATGTTGATCACCTGCACGAACACTTTATCGATCCGGTAGTAATTCGCAATGGGCGTTACATGCCCCCTCAGGCTCCCGGCTACAGCATCGAGATGCGGCGCTCCTCAATAGACAGCCATGTCTTTCCATACGGAGCGGCCTGGAGTAAACGACACGATTAACGAACGAAAGGCAGCAAGATATGGCTATGGCACGAACATTGCACGTGGCCCTGATTGGAGGGCCACAGTATGACGAGCTATACAGCCGCCTTCCCGCGTTTGAGGCGGCTACTGGCTATCGTGTAGAAATGGTAGCTCGCCTGCCTCATCCTGAGCTGAATGCCTTTGTGGCCGAGGCCTTCGCTGGAGGCAGGCAGCCGCAGATCGACCTGCTATCAACCCATATCAAGTACGCGCCATCGCAGGCACGTTTTCTTGTGCCGCTGGATGAACACATTGGAGAAGACGAGATCGGGGCCTTCTTGCCCGCGGCCATCCAGGCTTCGCGTATTCACGACCGATTGATGCAGGTACCACGCATGGTGGATGCGCGTTTGCTGTTCTATCGCACCAATCTGCTCGCCGAAGCACAGTTGCAGCCGCCGGGGAGCTGGGAGGAGTTGTCGCGACAGGCGCAGCAGCTCTCCGCGCCTCCCGCTCGCTATGGATATGTCTTTCCCGGTAGTCAATCGGGCCTTTTTGGCACCTTCTTCGAACTGGTCGCGATGGCCGGAGGGAGACTTTTTGATGAGGAGGGGGCGCCACTGTTTGAGCAGGTCGCGGTGGAGTGGGCGCTGCGCTACCTGCGTGACCTGTATACCGAGCAGATTGTGCCTCCCGAATTGCCAGATCTCTACTTTGACGAGGTTTCTGACTATTTCCGCCAGGGACAAGTAGCCTTCGCCGCCGACTGGCCCGCCTTCTACGCGCTCTACAAGAATAGCGACACCTCGAAGGTCGTCAACACCTTTGGCGTCATGCGCTATCCCCCGGGACCTGCCGGGCGGCGAGCCGTCTACTCTGGCATGCACTCGTTCGCTATTCCAACCACGGCGCGCAACATCGCCGCCTCGCTGGCCCTGCTGCGCTTCTTACTGGATGAGGAGAGCCAGTGGCTTGAGGCGCGGCGCGGCGCTTTCCCAACGCGAATCGCGGTGTTGCAACGCCTGCAAGATGCCGCCGCGCCGCAGAGCCTGGATGCGCGGCGACTGGCACTGCTGGCAGAGACGGTGCGCGAAGATATGTTGATGTTCCCCCATCTTGAACGCTATCCACAGATTGAGGATGATCTGTGGCCCATCATCCAGCAGGTCATTCTGGGCAGGCTTGAGCCGGAGGAGGCCACCAGGCTTATGCGCGCCCGAGCACAGGAGATCCTGCCATGACTATAAGCAAGAGCGTGAGGGACGATGAAATTGAAGAAAAAGTGAGGAAGAAGGCAAAAGCAGATGTGCAATATTCAGGAAAAATGGATTTTAATGGACAGATAGAGTATATACAGTGATAAATCACTGGACGCGCTAAAGCGGGCCCCTACGACAATGGGAGCACGCTACCTCACGACCGAATGAGTGGGCTAAAGACCAGAATAGTAAGGAGAGAGTATGAGTGAGCAGACAGCGGTAGAGGTACTGGTGATTGGGAGTGGAGTCATTGGCAGTTCGATTGCCTATCACCTGGCGCGGCAGGGCCGGAATGTGCTGGTGATTGAGAGAGGCAGGGAGGAAGCGATTGAGCCGGTGGCCTCCTGGGCCAGCGCAGGTGGAGTACGCAGGCAGGGGCGCCATCCCGCAGAGGCGCCGCTGGCCAGTGAAGCGATCGCACGCTGGCCCACGCTGGGCGATGAGCTGGAGGCCGATCTGCGTTACCGGCGCGGTGGACAGCTGCTGCTGGCCGAGACAGAGGACGAGGTCCGGCAACTGGAGGAGTTTGTAAGCCAGCAGCGAGCGATGGGCTTTCGCGATGTGCGGCTCGTCGAGCGGCAGGAGGTGCTGGAGTTGGCGCCCGGTCTGAATCAGCGTGTGCTGGCCGGCAGCTATAGCCCGATCGACGGCCAGGCTGATCCAGCCCTGACCACGCGCGCCTTTGCCGCCGCCGCCAGGCACCACGGCGCACACTACTGGCACACCACGGAAGTCACGGCTCTGCGAATGGAGCAAAAGCGCGTCACGGGAGCATTGACTGCTCGCGGCTCCGTGCGCGCCGACCATGTGGTACTGGCGGCTGGCGGCTGGAGTGATACGCTGGCTGCGACCATTGGTCTCGCCCTGCCAATAGAGATGCACGCTTTACAGATGCTGCTCTCGACACCGGCTCCATCCGTCACCCTGGGACCTGTATTGAGCGCCCTGGATCGTAAGCTTTCGCTCAAGCAGCTTGACGATGGCGCATTTCTGATTGGTGGAGGCTGGCCTGGAGATATTTTGCCGGACCGCTCTGGTTATACGATGCGCCCACAAAGCATCGAGGGCAGTTGGAAGACGGCCAGCGAACTCCTGCCGGCGGTCGGACAGCAGCAAATCCTACGGCACTGGTGCGGGCTGGAGGCGATCAGCGTTGATGGTATTCCTTTCATCGGGCCAGTGGAGGGCTACGATGGGCTGGTGCTGGCGCTGGGCTTCTCCGGACATGGATTCGCCATCTCGCCTGCTGTGGGACGCTGTGTTGCTGATCTCGTCGCCGGGCAGATGGTTCCCGAACTGGCGGGTCTGAGCTTCGCGCGCCTGCAGCAATAGGGAAGGATTCTGAAAACCTTTATCACCGATGATCTGGCATTTCCTGCAATGCCCAGCTGTTCCCATCGGGGTCACTGAAGTGGACATACTTTATGCCTCCTAGATCGTCAACCTCACCCACTTCAACACCCCTGCTCGCGAGTGCTTCACGGATCTTGTGGATGTCCGCGACGACCAGATGCAGCCCCTTGACCGTTCCAGGCCGCATTTCAGAAATTTCGCCCATACCAGTCCCAATGACAATTGAACAAGCCGATCCGGGTGGTGTGAGTTGGACTACTCTCATTCCGTTCCCAGGCTGGACATCATGATCCGCGTGAAATCCGACCTTTTCAACGTAAAATGCCCTGGCACGGTCAACATCGGAAACTGGTACCGGTACCAGTTCAAGTTTCATATCCATCGGTATTCTTGCTCCTTCGTTATACGTTATCAGGTTTTTGTGAGAACAATCCCTATCCTACCTCAAGCACAAGAAAGCTGTCTTGTATCAAATGGCAAATACCTCAGGCCGACTCAAGTGGATGATTTGAGCAGGTGTATACCCGATAAATTGCTTCAGCGATCTGTGATGAAAAATATTTTTGTTCAATGGGCAAAATTCGCCAAAAATATATTGAATTTTTGACTTTCTTGTGGTAATATCTGGATATCGATAGTCAAACAATGATAAATGATAATGAAATTTGCCATTTGATGATGCAAATCTGCGTGATGATCATTTTGCGAGAGCAAGGAGATTGGAGCAACATATGCAACAACAGACGTTTCCGATTGTGGGTCGTAAGCCAGATGTCGTGATCTCTCGTGTCGAAGGGAACCTGGATGTGCGTGCATGGGAGCGAGAGGAGATTCAGGTGACCGCCCAGGGTGAGGTGGGAACCCTGAGACAGGAGGGCAATACCCTGCATATCGCCGGCAGCCAGGGTGACCTGGAGTTGTTTGTGCCCGCCATCTGGAAGATTGTCTTCCCCGTTTCTACCAGTATTACCGCTTCTCATGTAAGCCAGAACGTGACGGTTGAGCAGGCCAGGAAGGTTGCACTACACACGGTTGGCAGCCGGGCGTCGCTAAGAAACATTGCCGGCAACGTTGAGCTGGAGCAGATTGGCGAGGTGGCCGACATGGACAACATTGGCGGCAACCTGCGCGCCGCGCATGTACCTACGCTGCGTGCACGGCATGTTGGCGGCAACGTCACCCTGCTCGATACGGCCCATGCCGACGTCCACGCGGTCGGTGGGAACCTGGGGATCACCAGGGCCGCCGAGGTAGACTGCAGTACGGTTGGTGGCAACCTGGATGTCGATAGCGTTGAAGGAAAGCTGCGCGTCCACGCGGTGGGTGGCAATTGCGAAGTGCGCCGCAGCTCCGCTGAGGTACGCATCGACACGGTGGGTGGTAACTTTGTCAGCGACGAGGGAGTGCGCACCGGCTCCTGCTCCGTAGGAGGCAATTTACGAGCCTATGTCGCCGAGATTGGCGATGCGCGCTTTCACGTAGGTGGGCAGGCCAGGGTTGTACTGCCCGAACGCGCGAATGCGACAGTGCGCGTGATGGCCTGTGGTAACATCAGCGGCCCACAGGGGAACTTTAGCAGAGGGCCTGGCATGATGACCCTGGTGTATGGCGAGGGTCAGGGCCATATCACTGTGACATCCGGCGGCAACGTGTCGATCCTGGGCGGGGGCGAACCCCAGGTGAGCGGCGGTTTTTCAGCCGATGATATGGGGAAACAGATGGCCGAGATCGGACGCGAATGGGGCCGCGTTGGCGCCGAAGTTGGACGCGAGATGAGCCGTATTGGCCGTGATTTTGGCCGGGAGATGGGCCGCATCGGGCGCGATATCCAGCACGAGATGCGCCGTGAGTGGCAGCGCTTCGACGAGTGGGACTGAGCAGACACCCCTTCCCATTCCTCACTCGACCACCGGCTCG
>JAFMRP010000679.1 GCA_017354095.1 Ktedonobacteraceae bacterium | reverse complement strand
GAGAGACAAGGCTCATACAAAGTCGATGAAAGCTAGAAGAACGGAGGAGCGTCGTATGATGAGCGAACCCTTTACCATTCATGTGGCTGAAGATGTCCTGATTGATCTCAGACAGAGGTTAGCCAGCACGCGCTGGCCTGATGAACTTCCTGATGCGGATTGGGACTATGGAACAAGTCTGTCGTATTTGCAGCAACTCGTCAGATACTGGCACGACCGCTATGATTGGCGAGCCCAGGAACGCTTGCTCAATACCTTCCCTCAATGTAAAACGGAAATTGACGGTATCCAGTTGCACTTTCTTCACGTGAAGGGGAAAGGAACACACCCCCTCCCACTGCTCATCTCACACGGCTGGCCTGGGTCCTTCTTCGAGATGTACAAGATTATTGGCCCTCTGACCGATCCTGAAAGCTTTGGTGGAGATCCCGCTGATGCCTTCGACGTCGTTGTGCCTTCGCTGCCTGGCTATGGCTTCTCGGGCCCGACGAAGGTGCGCGGTGTCTCTGTCGCACGTATTGCAGAGGTCTTTGCCTCACTCATGCAAGACCTGGGCTACGAACGCTTTGCCGCGCAGGGGGGTGACTGGGGCAGCGCTATCAGCTCAGTGTTAGGGAGATCCTACCCCGACAACGTCGTTGGCATTCACCTGAATTTTCTGCCATCGCGCTTAAACTATAAGGAGGAAGATGCCACAAACGAAGAAGAAAGGCGCTGGCGCGAACAGCTCGCACGATTTAGTGCTGAAGGGTCTGGTTACTCTCGTATTCAAGGAACACGTCCCCAAACGCTGGCGTATGGCTTGAATGATTCCCCGGTCGGCCTGGCTGGCTGGATCATTGAGAAGTTTCGCGCCTGGAGCGATTGTCACGGTGACATCGAGAGCGTCTTCACGAAAGATGAACTCCTCACCAATGTCATGATCTATTGGGTCACTCAGACCATCAACGCTTCGACTCGTCTCTACTACGAGACCTCTCACCAGGGCGAACTCCTTCCTGGGCGAGTTGAGGTTCCGACCGGCATCGCAGTTTTCCCGGAAGAAATCGCTATGCCACCACGTTCGCTTGCTCAACAACACTACAATATACAACGTTGGACACAGATGAAAGCGGGAGGACACTTTGCCGCACTGGAGCAGCCACAGGCATTGGTTGAGGACATGCGGGCCTTCTTCCGCCCACTGAGAAACGAACCTATTCACCAGCAACCATAACGCTTCGGCCTGCCAGGCATGTGGCAGGTCGTAACCTCTAACAAAAGACCTTTACACATGTGAAAGGATTAACTTGAATGTCTCTCAGCACTGCATTTGAACATCACACTGCTCAGGTTGGCGATGTCACTATTCATTACGTTCGCATGGGCAATGGCGCACCCTTGGTCTTGCTCCATGGTTGGCCTCAGACATGGTTTGCGTGGCGACACATGATTCCTCTCCTTGCACAACACTATACGGTGATTGTTCCTGACTTACGTGGCCTGGGTGATTCATCGAAGCCCGTCAATGGCTATGACAAGCGCACCATTGCTGAAGATGTGTATCAGCTTACTCTCCAGCTCGGCTTCGAGCACATACTGCTCGTTGGACACGATTGGGGTGGACATATTGCCTATGCCTACGCAGCGGGACATCGTGATGGGGTTCAGCGACTCGCGATTGTTGAAAGTCTTGTCCGCAGCGGTGATACTGTGCGTGATGCAGCTCTAGGAAATGATGCCTGGTTTGCAACGTTTCACCGCATTCCAAATTTGCCTGAAACGTTGATACGTGGACGCGAACGTGTGTACCTCTCATGGTTTTACGAAAATCTTCCTGCCGTGAAAGGTGCCATTACTGAAGCTGACATCGACGAATACGTGCGCACCTACTCAGATCCTAGAGCCTTGCATGCTGGATTTGAACTGTATCGAGCGCTTCCAACGGATCTCAAGAATAATGCCATGAGTGCCCAGAATCCGCTACGCATTCCCGTGCTTGCACTTGGTGGCGACAAGAGTTTGGGACCCAAGACGGGCCAGGCGCTCGAAGTCCTCGCAACGGACGTACGCGGGGGTATCATAAAGAATTGCGGTCACTTTGTCCCAGAGGAGTATCCTGATCTCCTAGCTAGTCAGCTTCTAGAGTTTTTTGCAGAGGAGAAATAAAAAGAAACCATTGGAGATGGAGAAGCTTGACATGATCTTCTGGATGTTCTATTATGGACTCAATGAGTCTGTAATAGAAAGGAAAGAGGTGTGAAGTATTCCCAAGCGACCAATTATGCGCTCCATACCATGTTGTATATAGTGGCTCTCCCTCTCGGAAAAACCATCGGTGTTCAGCGATTGGCAGAGCTTCAGGGACTCTCCCCGACCTATCTCTCGAAGATTTTGACCAAGCTCGTGAAAGCTGGCATGATCGAGTCTACTCCTGGAATCAACGGGGGATATAGGTTGACGAGAAACAAAGCAGATCTTTCTTTTCTGGAGGTTATTCATGCCATTGAAGGGACAGCTTCCCTGTTTCGTTGTGATGACGGTGAAGATCATCAAGGGTGCTTGATTCAGCACGTGATGACGCACGCAGAACAGCAGATGGAAGCGTACCTCAAAGAGCGCAGACTTGTTGAACTGGTTGGACAATTAGGCGATGTCAATGCGCTCGCGTAAATACGGTTGTGTTTTTTAGCTCCATTATAGATATTATGAGTCTGTAAAGTCCTTTTTAAAGGACGTTGATCCTACGATCGTTGGCTGTGCCATACTCGGCGGTGGACTGGCAGGTTTCTCTGCTGTCCGAAAATGCCTGGGCAGGGCCAGGAGAAACGTCATGGCACAGGAGTCGTAGGGATGTTTGATGCAGGGAGAAACATTATGTTTCAAGAAGCGTTGGAAGGCAAGGCAGACATCGTCGATGTGGTGGTGGTGGGTGCGGGTGCTGCGGGATTGAGCGCGGCGCTGTTTCTCACTCGTGCGCGACGTAGCACTCTCGTCTACGACGGTGGTCCAACGCGCGATTCGGTGATAGAGCAGGTCCATGAATTTCTGGGGTATGAGGGGATCACGCCAGCAGAGTTGCAAGCACGCGGACGCGCCGAGGTTGTGCGCTACGGTGGTGAAATCCGCCGCGAGGCGGTGCTCAAGATAGAGCCGAGGCCCGACGGGCTTTTCGATGTCTGGAGCAGGCAGGGGATGGTGACGGCGCGGGCCGTCGTGCTCGCGACCGGGCTAGTGGACGTGCTTCCATCGGTACCGGGCTTACGCGAGGGCTGGGGTCGGGATGTGCATGTGTGCCCGTGCTTCAGCGGCTACGAAGTCCGCGACAAGCATCTCGTCGCCTTCGGGCTGGCGGAGCTCCTTGCGCAACTCGGTAGCTTCCTCACCGCGTGGTCGCCCTCCGTGACAGTGGTGACCCCCCACGAGTTCGACTCCACGGCCCTCGACCGCTTGCATGAGCTTGGCGTCGAGATCGTTCGGGATGAGGTGACGGCGTTGGTGCGGCAGGATGGTCGACTCGTCTCGGTCTCGACGGCTGGTGGGACGGAGGTGCCGACCGATGCCGTCTTCGTGGCTGCACCATTGCGTGCTGCATCTGATCTGCCAGCATCCCTCTGCGAGGTCAATGAGGCTGGTTTCGCTGTTACCGATGCTGATGGACGGACGAGCCGCCCCGGCGTCTGGGTCGTTGGGAATGCAAACGATCCTATCGGGCATCTTGCTCATGCAACCGCTGCTGGCGCTCGTGTTGGGCCCTGGGTCGTCAACTATCTGATTGAATTGTCACGCTCGCGGAAGACAGCGTAAGCAAACCGCTTTTCGCTGTTTTTTTTAGGGCCGCTGCAGGCGTGAATACAGATTTAACCGAAAGCGAATTTCTGTAACTGAGGAGAGGAGCCGCATCACAGGGAGGAGGAAAGGCGCGAGCCGCGTGGTGATTTGACCAGCGAC
>JAFMRP010000678.1 GCA_017354095.1 Ktedonobacteraceae bacterium | reverse complement strand
ATCTATCAGCAGTACCAGCAGGCTCCCCTCGCGCTCTTCGTTTCTGCTCTCCTGAGATGTCGCGGCAAAGCCGATCGCATGGTCATCCTCGCGAACGATGAGATGGTGAGCTCCAGGAGCGTCCAGCACCAGCCGCATACGCTGCAGCTCAATGGGCCAGCTATCACCCAGAGTGCGCTGCCAGAGCTGGTGTAGCGCGGCTTCGTCTCGCTCAGGAATATACGTTTGCAGATATGGCTGTTGCATGGGTTCCTCCCTTTCCTTATCCTATTCTATTCCGTGCCCGACTTCGTATAGCCCCGGAAGACTGACCGGCAGATGTCCCTGTGCCCGTATCTCTCCAAAGATGACACGCGCTACTGCTTCCAGCGCGGATGGCGTACATTCGTAAGTAGCCAGGTACGTTTGCAACTGCTGGAAGGAGAGCAGATCATAAGGATTGTAGGCTGCGATACCAATAGTGGGGCGCCCGCAGCCGAGTATCCGCTTGACGATCTCGGCCTGCTGTGGATCAATATTCACGTTGATGGTGACTGTAATCACGACATCGGCTTCCTGGAGCGCTCGGTCAAGCCGCTCGTAGGCACCCTGACCCGCTTTGGTGGAGATGGCGATAGCGCTCACCTGACCATGACGCCGCCTGATGGTCTCCTCGAATACCGCATTAAGCATAAATTTATCGACGGCCAGCGTATAGGAGGTTGGCTGAGGAAAAACAAGCAGCAGGCGCTGCTCTGGTCTCAAATGTAGCGGCAGCAGGCCCTCGTCGTTTCGCACCAACGTGGTTGAGCGTTCATAAGCGCTGGTGCCTAGCTGCTGATGCTGGCGAAGCGTCTCCCCGCTCAGTGGCTGTGGCGCTTCCCAGGAGAGCATACGCGCTTTGAGACTCAGCACACGTTCCGCCGCCTGGCGCACAACATCTTCAGAGAGCGAGCCATCCTGCACCGCCGCCTTGATGGCGTCAATGCCCCCGGTCTGCCGTGCGTAGGTGTGCGAGATCAATGCAATGTCCAGACCCGCCTTGATTGCCAGCATCGCTGCGCGCTCGGTCCCGATGGTTTTGGAAACCGCCTCCATCTCCAGGCAATCAGTTGTGATAACCCCTCCAAAGCCCAGGCGCTCGCGCAGCAGCCCTCGAATGATCTCGGGCGAGATGCTGGAAGGAGTCATTTCTTGCTGCATCAATTGGGGCAGATAAAGATGCGCGATCATCACGCTATTGGCTCCGGCGGCGATACCGCGGCGGAAGGGGAGCAGTTCCAGGCTCTCCAGACGCTCAAGATCATGCGGAACCACCGGCAGCGACAGGTGCGAGTCAACGGCGGTATCGCCATGGCCAGGAAAGTGCTTGAGCGTGGAGACAACGCCAGCCTCGCGATATCCCCTGACGGCTGCCGCGGCGAACTGAGCTACCCGCTGCGGATCTTCACCAAAAGAGCGTACGCCGATGACCGGATTGGACGGATTATTATTGACGTCGACAACGGGCGCGAGATTGACATTGAGGCCCAGGGAGCGTAGATTCCGGCCCGTTGCCAGCGCAACCTCGTAGACTAGTTGCTCATCACCAACCGCACCCAGCGCCATGTTGCCGGGAAAGGCGGGAACTCCGTCGCCCATGCGCTGAACCATACCGTTTTCCTGGTCGACCGAGATCAACAAGGGATAACGGTGCCCTGCTTCTCTGGCGATCTTTTGCAAGCTCTGCGTAAGTTCGCTTACCTGTTGCGGACTCTGAATGTTGCGCGCGAAGAGCACAATGCTCCCAATATGGCGGTTCTGGATCAAATCGATGATCTCTGGCGTTGGCGTGGTTGTGGGAAAGCCAGCGCCAATCAATTGGCCGATCTGTTCTTCCAGGCTCATGTTGGCGGTGTATTGCTGCTGCATGTTGCTCCCTTTCAGCTCCGTTTGCGTAGCGCTTCCAGCGTGGGGCGTAGGATGTGCTGATGGGCAGCTAGCTGCTGGCGGGCTACCTGCGGCGAGACACGTGCTATGCCCATCACGATGGCGGTTTTGGTCTCGCCTTCCGCTTCCTCCAGCAGTCCGGCACAAGTCTGCTCATCCAACCCGGTGGCATGCTGGACAATACTGATGGCGCGCAGGCGTAGCTTCTGATTGGTGGCCTGAACGTCAACCATCAGGTTCCCATAGGTCTTGCCCAGCAGAATCATCACTCCAGTGCTGAGCATGTTCAGGACCATTTTCTGTGCCGTGCCAGCTTTGAGGCGCGTTGACCCGCTGACGACTTCCGGGCCGACAAGCGGGGCGATCATGATATCTACACTGCTCGCAAGAGGTGTGCCCGCGTTACAGGCGATGCCGATGGTGAGCGCTCCCCGGCTTCTGGCGTAGCCCACCGCTCCGAGCACATAAGGTGTGCGCCCGCTGGCGGCCAGCCCGACTACAACATCCCGCTCGCCAACGCCGATTTCGCTCAGCGCCGCCTCTCCTCCTTCAATGTTATCTTCAGCACCTTCAACCGCGTGTGTGATGGCCACGGGACCGCCTGCGATCAGGCCAACAACCTGTTCAGGCGGTGTGTTGAAGGTGGGAGGACATTCGGACGCGTCGAGAATACCCAGCCGACCAGAGGTGCCGGCACCCGCATAGATAAGGCGTCCCCCACGTTGTAGGCGCTGCGCTGTCTCTTCTATGGCTCGCGCGATGTGACCCAGTTCGCGTTCAACGGCAATGGCTACCTTGCTATCCTCCTCGTTCATGATCCGCGCGATCTCCAGGGGGCTCAAACGGTCGATCTCGGTTGTGGCCGGGTTGGGCTGCTCCGTCGTGAGCGAACTGATCTCCGACTCCTGCTGGGCGCCTGCCATGACTCTTCCTCTCTATGATAAATAATACATATCTGCTTAATGACCCTGTAACTGAAATTTAGTTGATCAGCCGTAGGCGACGAATGGTCATGCCATCCGCCTGTTCTGGTGCCGCGCTCCGACGTAACAGCGCGCGATAGTTGGTTCCTGGGACGATTTTGCCCAGTATCGCCGGGCGGCTGGCCCCGGTACAGCGCGGTAGATTGGCTGGACGACCATGTAGGGCCTCGTGGGCAAGTAGCGCGAATAAGACGGCCTCCTTGGCCGCTGCGGGTAGTTCGCTCTGCTCGAAACGCGCGATGTTACTGTCAGGTAGGGTCTCGCGCAGCATACGCATGAGCGTGGGATTGTAGGCGCCGCCACCGCTGACCAGCACTTCTTCAATACGCTCTGGCCCGAAGCGCCGGTAGGCATCGGCGATGCTCTGCGCGGTGATGGCGGTCAGTGTGGCCATGATGTCGGCGGAGCTAAGCCTCCGGCTCTCTCCTCGGGCGATGATATCAGCGGCAAAAGCATCGCCGAACAGTTCGCGCCCGGTCGTCTTGGGCGGCTGCTGTTTGAAATAAGGGTGATCAAGTATCTCGGCCAGTAAAGCTGTATCGACACTGCCAGAGCCCGCCAGCAGACCATCTTTATCGTAGGTGAGCTGCCCATGCGAGAAGTAGCGCGCTCCATAGTCGATCAGAACGTTGCCCGGCCCGGTATCGAAGGCTGAAGCCTCGTCTGGCGGGGCTCCAGCCGGCAGAAAGGTCACATTGGCGATGCCGCCAATATTCTGCAATGCGTGCGTGGTGCTCTGGCTGCTGAGAAGCAGAGCGTCGAGAAACGAGACAAGCGGCGCGCCCTGTCCGCCCACTGCCATGTCAGCAACGCGGAAATCAGCGATGGTGGTGAGGCCTGTACGGGCAGCGATGATAGATGGCTCGCCGATCTGCAGCGTGGAGAGACGGCGACCAGGTTCAACCAGGTGATAAATAGTCTGGCCGTGCGAGGCCACAAGATCAATCTCGGGTGAGCCAGGCGACTGGCTGCGCAGCACGTCCGATGCCGCCTCAGCGAATACATCGCCGATGACGAAGTTCAACTCGGTCAGCTCGTCCAG
>JAFMRP010000102.1 GCA_017354095.1 Ktedonobacteraceae bacterium | reverse complement strand
AGAGGGTAACGCCCCCTCTGGCATTCAGCAGCGAGATATTGATGTAGTTTGCGATATCGCGGTGTTGAGCGGTAAAGAGCACGTCATTAGCGGCATCGCGGCTATTGATATCGCCGGCCAGCAGATTTTTGATGGGAGTGGCCTGACTGATGGTTTTGATATCATTGAGGCGTTCGGAGAAATAGGCATCAATCAGTTGGACGCGTGTTTGTGCATCTCGGGCCATATCGTTGCTGATCTGATTGACCAGGGCGGGACGCAGGAAGCTCCAGATACTGGCGACTACCAGCAGGAGCGGAATAATAGCAACAGCGGCGAGAAGCAGGGAGATGGAGACCGTTAAGGAAACGCGCTTTCTCGCAGAGGATGTTTGTTGAATCATAAGAGACTGATCCTTTACTAATTATTGACGAATGAGACCAGCGCGCTCTAGATCAGAGAGCAGAGCGGCTACTTCATCGAGCCGATGCCCCATCAAGCGCATAAGTTCTTGTACTGTGCGCTTTCCATCAATGAGCAGAAATAATTGTCGGTGTGCTCGTGAAAGGCCCAGGCCATTAAAGAAGGGTAGGACTTCGTTGGCCTCCCGCACCCGGTAAGGGATGTTATACATCCCGGAAGGAGTGGTATCCTGGTACCCACGTGGGTGGGTTGGTTCTCGTCCATAGATGGGGCCTGTAGTAAGGCCATTGTTCGATGATGAGCTCACCGGGAGAGGGCCGGTGGTATTCGAGGCCGACAGGGGTTGAAATACGAAATAGCAAGTTCTCCACATCATAAGACTATTCAGGGCGGCTGGGCCTCTCAATGAGCCGACGCTTGCGTCTACGATTTCTCCATTGCGCAAGGTAATCATGCCTTGTTCCACCGAACTGTTCACACCATCTCGATTCACGGTCAGGAGTCCAGTCTTGCGAGCCATTTGGAGAACCTGGACGACATCAGCGAGTTTATCGGTAACTGTTCCTCGCGACCTCATGGCACATTACTCCACCGAACATTAAATTTCTCAGGGCTATGGGCTCCATAGAAGGCACTGGCAGCCGATTGTCGTAACGGCTACAAGTACCGGCCAACGATATTCAAAGAATTTTGCGATGAGATACTTTCTTTCAATGGGCAGCGAGCGAGAACCAGGGATGTTAATTATCGTGGAAAGAATGAGGGGAGTGATTCAGGAAAGACCAACACAGCATGCCAGGCATTCGACAGATACGGGCCGTGACATATACAAATAGTGTTCCCAGTTATGCACTCTCTCTCTCACTGTACAGGAAGGGAAAAATAAGAAAAGCAGTGAAAGCTTCCTGTTAGTGTCCACAATACACTCGCCGAGTTCTCATTGCAAAGCGAGCACTGAAAGTGAATGAGCTATCTTAATTGGTAAAGGTCAGGAAACGTCTATACTCGGTTGATCGTAACATATGGCTAAGTTATTGTCAATGAATGTACTATTATTCCTACTATAGATAGGAAGAGGTTTTACTACTTATATTGAGGCAGGGGAATTTTATTTTTTTATGACTAATGGATCGTTCTCCATATGTAGGGGGTCAAAGGTGTTTCTGTGTTTCCGGGGCTATGATATGATGGTTGTGCTCAGATCAATGTTTATCGCTTGTAGATACGACAAAGGGAGATAGCTGGATTGAACCATGATTGATATCTGTCTGCTTGGGACCTGTGGGATGATGCCGATGCCGGGGCGCTGGCTTTCGTGTGTCTTGTTGCGCAACGGCTCGACGCTAACGTTGTTTGATTGTGGGGAAGGAACGCAGGTGCCGTGGAAAGCGCTGGGATGGGGTTTCCGGCAGCTGGGGGCCATCTGTTTTTCGCATATGCACGCCGATCATGTAGCGGGGCTGCCAGGAGTGCTATTCATGGTAGCGCATGCGGGTCGTACCGAGCCGCTGGACATTTATGGACCGGTGGGTACCGGTTATGTTGTTGAGGGGCTGCGCCGTATTGCGGCCGAGCTGCCTTTTGAGATACGCATTCACGAGATGCGTGGAGGGGAAGAGTTTCCGCTACCGGGCAACCTGTACGGCTCCTGTGCAGCGGCCACGCATGGTATTCCGTGCCTTGCTTATCGTGTCGAGCTGAAGCGCCAGCCGGCCTTCCAGCCTGACAAGGCGCGGGCGCTCGGGCTGCCTGTACAGCTCTGGTCGCGCCTGCAGCATGGTGAAACACTGGAGTTTCAGGGGCAGCGTATCAGGCCCGAGCAGGTGCTGGGTGAACCCAGGCGTGGCATCGCGCTGGCGTATATTACTGATACCCGGCCAACCGCCGCGCTCAGTGCATTCGCGCGCGACGTTGACCTGTTGATTTGTGAGAGCATGTATGACAACCCCGAGGATCTGCCGCAGGCTCGTGCCAACGCTCATATGCTGGCCGAGGAGTCGGCGAGCATAGCCAGGGAGGCCGGTGCGCGCGAGCTTATCCTGACGCATTTCAGCCCGAAGATTAATGATCCCACGTATGCAGAAAAGGCGGCTCGTCGTGTATTTTCGAACACGAGAGCCGCCCGTGATGGTATGGTGGTCACATTGCAGTTTCGCTGACGGTTAGCTGGCTTCAGCCGAAGGATTGCCGGTCGAGCTCCAGCCGGTTTTGCGCTCCTGCAAGGAAAGGGGGGAGCGTGATCGTCTCAGGTGCAGATCGAAGAAATCGGCCACCTTTTTGATATAGGCAGTGCGATCCTCAAAGTAGGCGCCACAATGATCGGCCTCGGGCAACAGCCAGAGTTCTTTTGGCTCGCCGGCTTTCTCATAGAGGAGAGGAGCATCGCGTGGGTCAACGATCGTATCGCGCGCGCCGTGGATAAGCAGTACCGGGCGTGGGGCGAGGCGTTCAATATCGCGCAGCGGCTCGACCTGGTAAAAGTGGTAGCCAGCGCGCAGCCAGAGCAAAAGATCGGTTACCCAATCGAAAATAGCGAAGGGCAGGTGTAAGGTACGCCGCACCGCATAGGCTATCGCGCTTCTGTGAGTAGCAAAGGCGCTATCGCAGACCAGCGCCTCCACTTCAGTGGTTCTGGCGCAGGCCATGATGGAAACGGAGGCCCCCATCGAGAAACCGACCGCGCCCAGGCGTGCGTGCGGTGCTCGCTGCCGGGCGTAGGCAACGGCTCCCATAAAGTCATTGATCTCGCGATAGCCGAGCGTCACGGGCTTGCCAACCACAGCTCCATGGCCATAATATTCAAACACCAGAACATTGTGGCCTCGTTTCCACAGCTGCCCGCATAATCCCAACATATCGGCGCGTTTGCCGCGATAGCCTGGGCACATAATAATCGTAGTGGTGGCTCTGGGATGGGGCACATACCAGCCGCTGACCTTATGGGTGCCAGAGATTGGATCGAAGGTGACCTCTTCAGCAGGCAAGTTCAGTTCAAATGGAGTGAAGGTATAAATATCATAAAAACTTGCCAGCCGCTTTGGGCGCGTCAGGACGTCCACAATATAGGCGCTTACGCCAAACACTGCTCCACATAGCCCCACACAGCCACCCAGCATACCAAGGAGAAGGGGTTTTAGAGATCCTGATTTCTTTTTTTCAAGCGACACAGAAAGCCTGGCCTTTCTAGCAGTACACCGATATTACAACATCAATCCCCTCTATAGAAATAAACACAAAAACAGGTCATTTCTCTTCCCAATATCGGACCAACTGCAACGCCTCTACTTTCAAATACGCACAGCAAGCAGTGAAAGAGAACAATGCATTCCTTCAGGTTATCAATATGATATGAATCATGTATTGGAATAATGAGAGAGAATAGCGTACACTGCTAGTAGCAAGTCAGGAGGAAGGGGGAACAATGCAGATGCAGGACTCAACGACACACCCACAGAGTAACGCCACGGCCCGTCACGCAAACAAGATCGATATATCAGCGATTATTGGCGGCGTGCTGCAAGGTGGGGTTCTGCTCAGCGCAGCCATCATCGTTGCTGGCGTGCTCCTGGCCTTGTTGAAAGGGACACTAGCCAGCAGCCAGCTCCACAGCTTTCCACAGAGTTTCGGGCAGATCTGGGCAGGCCTGCTCATGTTGCAACCTCAGGCTATCATCATGCTCGGCGTTCTGTTGCTTATCGCCACGCCAGTACTGCGCGTGGCCATATCGATCCTGGCCTTCGCGCTTGAGCAGGACATGAAATTTGTGCTCATCACCAGTGCAGTGCTGATCATCCTGCTTGTTGGTTTCTTGCTGGGCAAGGGAGGTGCGTAGTGGATATTTCATTGCTGACGGTTCTGTTTATCTTTACCGGTGCGGCGCTAGCGGGTCTGCTGGGATCGCTGGTTGGTCTGGGGGGCGGTATTCTCATTGTACCGATGCTCACGCTACTTTTTGGGCTACCCATTCAATATGCCATCGGCGCGAGCATTATCGCCGTAATTGCGACGTCTAGCGGTGCAGCTGCGGCCTATGTACGCGATCACCTGACCAACATACGTATCGGGATGTTTTTGGAGCTAGCGACAACCACGGGGGCCATCAGCGGGGCGTTTCTGGCGGGATTGGTGGCGCCTGCGCTGCTTGGGATTATCTTTGGCATCATTCTACTGATCTCCGCTGTGCCGCTAGTATGCAAGATAGGGGAAGAGCTGCCGCGAGGCGTCATCAATGATCGACTGGCGAACACACTCGCGCTGGCAAGTTCCTACCCTGATCACCGATTGAAGCAAGAGGTTCCCTACCAGGTTACGCGCACGCCACTTGGCTTTGTCATGATGTATGTCGCGGGCCTCATTTCAGGGCTGCTGGGCATTGGAAGTGGGACACTGAAGGTCCTGGCGATGGATACCGTGATGCGGCTCCCGCTCAAGGTATCTACCACGACCAGTAATCTGATGATCGGAGTCACGGCGGCGGCCAGCGCGGGTATTTACTTCGCGCGCGGCGATGTACTGCCGTTAGTAGCTGCCCCTGTTGCGCTTGGTATCCTGCTGGGAGCGCTTGTCGGGGCACGTCTGCTCCAGCGTATGAGCAACAAAGCGCTGCGTATCCTCTTTGTGCCCGTGCTTGTGGTGGTAGCCTTCGAGATGATCTTGAAGGGGATGGGTATTGGTTAGGTGTTCGATCGGCTCGCTCTGCGAACCGGCCATCCGCAAGGGATGGCCCTACATATCCCGAGGGCGTGAGCGAGGAGATTTTACGCCAGGTAGCGCAATGCGGCCAGAATATAGGCCTGAGCGGCCAGGATCACCTCTGTGCTGCTTACGTACTCATCCGGCATATGGGCTACGCGCACGTCGCCCGGTCCAAAGAGCAGTGCTGGAATATTCCCCATATTGACGAGCAGACGCAAATCCGATCCGTAGGGTGCGCCTTCGATTGCTGGTGCCGCACCGGTCAGATCGCGCATACAGTCCCCGCAGAGCTGTACCAGCGGGTGGCCGGGTGGGATCTCGCCGCTTTCAAACTGTCCACCGGTCCAGCCAACCTCCGGGGGATGTGCTTGTAACCAGGGATCGGCCTCAGCCAGATCGCGCAGGGTCTTCTCAAAGAGCTCGCGCACCTCCTGAGGGCTTTCACCCACTGCCACACCGATGCGCCCCTCGCAGGTCAGTTCTTCGGGCACTGAGGAAGACCAGTTGCCCGCCTGCACGCGTCCAATACTCAAGGGATAAGGCAGTTCGAGCCTGCCCAGGAGTGGATGGCTAACCTCACGATTACGCTCTCGCTCTAACTGGATGAGCTGGCGATGAACATCGAGGTATTTCTCAATCGCACTGACTCCTTCCAGGCGCGTGCTGGCGTGGGCCGACTTGCCAAAGATACGCAGCGTAAAGGTCAACGCGCCTGCCTGGGCAGGAATCAGGTTCAGCCTGGTTGGCTCGCAGATGATAGCGGCGTCTCCTGTGTGTCCCCGCAGGAGGGTTGCGAAGGTGCCCAGGCCACCATCCTCTTCTCCGATGACGCTCTGCAACTGCAGTGAACCGCGCAGAGGCACGCCGCAATCTTTGAGCGCTCGGATGGCGTATAAAGCAGCGATAAGGCCACCCTTCATATCGCAGGCGCCGCGCCCATACAGAGAGGGGCCATCGAGCTCACCACCCCAGGGATCATGCTGCCAGTTGGCGTGGTCGCCCTCAGGTACCACATCGATATGCCCATTAAAGATCAGGCGCTTGCCCGTTCCCTCACTCCCCTGCCAGTTTCCCACCAGGCCCAACGCTTCGTGACCTGCACGATTTACTTCCATACCCGGGAAATCGGCGCGCCCGCGCAGTTCTTCTACGTCAATCGTCCACAGGTCCACATCCAGGCCTACCGCGCGCATCTGCTCACTCAACCAGCGCTGCGCCTCTGCCTCGCGACCCGTCACGCTGGGAATGCGCTGCAGTTCGCGCAAGGTATTCAGCAGCCCTGCCTGGTCCAACGCGCTCAAAGCGCGCTGTTCACTTTCTGTAAATGGCATACTCATTCGTTTTTTTTCACCTAACAGGATATCGTCCTGCCTCATTATATCTTGCAAGGAACGTATCGCGCCCCGATAAGTCGAGGAATTGTTAGCTTATCACATCGGGCTGAGGTTTCGCTATCAATTCGTTTTTCGTGGTACGCCGTCCTTTCCGATAGGTTGGGGGCTGACTTTTTTTCCAGAATCGATGTAGAAAAAGCGTCACAAGCGTCACAGCCGCTCCAGAGGCCGCTCCAAAGCGTCACGGGAAGTGTCACAAAGCGTCACAGCCGCTCTACAGGCGGGTTGAGGATGGTGGTATGTTCCGCATGGTACATTGACTCATAGGTGAGGGAGCCAGGAAACCAACAGAAACAACAGAATTAATAGAACGGACAGAACGGACACTTTGGGGGAGGGAGACGTGTCCGTTTTGCTTGTTGCGGCTGGTTGCTTTTCACGAGTAAGTCATTTGGAGTGTGGTCTCCAAAAAAACTGTTGGCTCTGTTGGAATTGTTGGTTTCAACTACTCTGTTAAATTGCGTTTGACGGGTGCGCTGCCGCCCCTGGCAAGCCGTGTGCATGCTGCGGAGCTCATCTGTGTCAAAACAGCCGCGATCCTTGGCGCGGTCCTAGCCCTGGGGCCGTTCTCGGAAGAGGACTATATGCGCCTGGTCAAGGTTAGTATAGAGAGGAAAGATCACCTGATCGGCATTAATGGCTGTGAGCATACTTGGCCGTGTTTTGGTTTTAACCATTGTACCGAGGAGCAACTTAGAAATGCATACACAGCCCTTTCCTGCTAGAAAATGGGAGTGTGTATGCACCCGCCTGCCATCCCACTTCACATCTCCACAATCTTACCCATTGATGTTGTGTGCATGGAGCCTCTCTTGTACTTGCAGCAGCGCCTCTGCCACGTCATAGCGCAGCGCAACAAGCGCCAGGACATCACGAAGCAGGAGCAGATAGAGCGTCACGCGTTCTTCCAGTGGCATGACCGTGAAGATGGCCTCAATCCGTTCCAACAAACACTCCGGTGCGTCCTTCAGTCGATGCGCTTCCGCTTGCAGCCACTTCACATCTGGTTCCCATTGGTGATTGACGGCAAAGAGGATGCGGAGCAGATTGAAGACCTCGACATACAGGTTCTCAACAAGGGCAAACTGCTCATTACGGCGGATCAGTGCCCACGGGAGTTCTAAGAAATAGGAGAAACGCTGGTAATGCAGAGCTGACGAAAGAATGGCTGGTGGAAGCACGTCCGGATACTGCTGCAGTTTGTACTGCCATTGGTGAAGCAAACTCCCTCCACGTAAGGAGAGAGCGTTTTGCATGATCCATCCTAGCCTCAGCGCTGAAGGTGCAGCCACTGTTCCGGCGATCAGTGCATCCAGTTTTTGCGAGTGCGCTGCAGTGACTTGCCAGCACGCTTCCACCCAGATATCCCGAAAGAAAAAAGTCATCCAGATTTGTTCATCACCAATGGACTTGATTCCCAGCGTAAAATCAGTTGCCCCTACCTGCCACAGCCACTTCTCTCGCTCGGTAGATGAAGGAAGTTCATCAACGTAAAACACCATCTCGATATCGGATGCCTCATCTGCAACGCCTCTGGCGGCAGAACCACTGAGAATCGCCTCATGCCCAAAGGAGGGTGGTGAGGAAGCAACTAGAGCGCAAGCTACTTCATAGCGGAGCTGACTCGCAGGAGAGAAGTCACGCGGAAGCTTCGAGCGTGGCTCTTGTGAATCAAACGGCAAACTTCCTGTTGGCATATCGTTGAGTGCCCCTTTCTTGTAAAGAAGAATGGAGGTAGATCACCTCCATGTCATGGCCTTTGGCCTTCTTTCAGTCGTGTCTCAGCCGCTTGCGCCCGTAGACGCCACGTCAACGTGAGCTGACCCTTTTTGTGGGGAATGTCACGTGACCAGAGATGCATTCACTCACACCTGTGTCGCATCCTCTCAAGCGGAGAGGATTACTTGCCGTGTCCGTGAGAACATCACATCTCTGCGCTCTTCATCTTTCTGAAGTGTTTCGATGCATACAACCCACCCCCAACCAGCGCGATGCCTGCACAGCTAGTGAGGATGCTTGTCGCATTGAGAGTGATGAAAGAAGAATGGAAAGCAACAGGATGCAACAGCGTACTACTGAGATACCCACTCAGAAATGTGGCGAGCAAAGAACTGATGGTCGTCGCGGTTCCAAAAGTGGAAAAGACACGGCCCTCCATCTTTTCGGGTGTGGCACCCAGTATCAAAGGACCAACGAGAGCTTCCGTACAACTATGGGCAATACTGATGATCACCATGCCAACCAAAGCGATGAGCGGCTGACTTTGTAATGCCGTCACCATCATGGCGATCCCAGCGAGCACCCTTGCTGTGTAGTAAACTCTGGGATGTCCTCTTGTGGTTGCAGACCTACTGATGAGCCAGGTTCCAAGTATCCCTCCAAGTGATTGCACGCCATTGAAAAGACCGTAGAGACTCACAGGGACGTGCAAATTTTGCGTGATAAAGAAGAATCCCATCGTGTTATAAATGCCGAATCCAAACGCGAGCAGGCTTTCTGCGCACAAGAGTGTCCGTAAGAGCAGATTCCCTTCAATGCATTGGAACCCTTCCCACAGTTCTTTGAAGACATGATGGAGTCCCTGTTTTTCGATAACGAGAGATGGTGCTGGTTCTGACACATGCATGCTGCGTATGAGCACCCAGGAACAGATGAACGATGCCGCATTCAAAAGAATGGCCAGATTTACTCCCAGATTAGCATAGCATATTCCCGCCAGCGCTGACCCAACAGGCCAAACAGCGAAAGCAGTGCCTGTGGTGAGCGCAGAGGCTTGGGTGAACCTCTCTTCTGGCACAATCTCCCTGAGAAGGGCCTTCGTCGATGGATTGAAGAACTGACTCAAGCTACTCTGAGCCCCGACCACAAGATAGATGATCCCAAGCTTCATAGGAATTGGCAACACAGAAGTCGATGCCGAAAAAAACGGAAGCGGACCTGGCCCGCTTACCAGCAGCAGGGAGAGAACGAGGATTGCTCGTATCACATCCATGAAGCGCATGGTCTTTTGTTTCTGCCAGCGATCCACAAACACTCCTGCAAATGGACTGATCAGAAGGGTGGGGAGAGCGGCTGATAGCCCTATACCACTTATGGCGAGTGGTGCATAGCTTTGGTTCTGAAGGAGTGTTCCAATCCATAACGTCAGGCTGATCAGGAAAAGCACGTCACCCGTATACGAGATCGCGCTTCCTATCCACAAGAAGGTGTAGTTGCGATTAATGAGCAGAAAGCGAGGGCTCGAACGTGCCAGGTACTTTTGAGAAGAATGACGCATATCAATCCTTTCGCGCGCGCAAATGGAGGTGATCCATGTCTGAATAACAGTGTAGGGGAGGATGCGCAATGCGGAAAAGATATGCTCTGTTACTGGAGAAGGGAAAAAACGGGGAGGAGTGTTGGGACAGAAAGACAAATCAGACCA
>JAFMRP010000677.1 GCA_017354095.1 Ktedonobacteraceae bacterium | reverse complement strand
TGCAAGAGCAATATATTTGTTGGGATGGATAGAGACGTTGACTCCTCCGGCCACCGCCACCTCGCAGCCACCGCGCTGCAGGCTCTGGCAGGCCAGGTGGATCGCCGTCAACGACGACGAGCACATCGTGTCTATCGCCATGCTCGGCCCGTGGAAATTACACACATACGACACCCGGTTGGCGATCGAAGATGGATTGCCCGGCAGCGAAAGCGGCTGGCCCTGCGCCTGCGCCTGCGCGCCATACAACTGGTACTCTTCGTACATCACACCCACGAACACTCCCACATTGCCTTCCAGTCCCAGCTCCCGATACCTCCCCAGGCTCTCCCGCGTGTAGCCCGCATCCTCGATCGCCTCATACACACACTCCAGAAACAACCGCTCCTGCGGATCCATTATCTCCGCATCCCGCGGCGAAATATTGAAGAACAGGGGATCGAACTCATCGACTCCTTCCAGAAAGCCTCCCCACTTGCTGTAGCTCTTGCCTGCCTTCCCCTTCTCCGCATCAAAGTACAACCGGTGATCCCATCGCTCCGCTGGAATCTCCGTGATGCAGTCTCTTCCCGCCTTCAGGTTCTCCCAGTACTCGCGCAGGTTCCGCGCCTGCGGATATCTTCCGCTCAATCCGATTATCGCTATCTCTTCGCCTTCCGCTGCAGTCGCTCGGGCAGATACTGCCTTCCTCCAGGCTCCGCCGCGCCTGCGGCCTCGCCCCCTTGTTTTTCTTACCTCGACCGCTTCCTGTCTAACTGCTTCTGTCGGCCTTTCCCCGGCTCCTTCTTTAAGTCCGAGGATCTTCTTCAACTGCTCTTTGTGCTCGCTGAGAAAATACTGCGTAAGCTCCTGGATGGTCTGGTATTCGAACAACAAGGTCTTTGACAACCCGCCAAAGCTCTGCTCCAACTCCTGTGTCAGCCGCATGACGAGGATCGAGTCCAGGCCATACTTCTCCAGCGGCGCATCCACCTCGACTCGCTCCAGAGGCAGCTTCACCGCTGTGCCCACCAGCTTCTTCATGTACTGGCTCGCTTTTAGCGCCAGCGCTTCGGCTTCCGGCTCCGTCCCGCCACGCGCCGGCTCGACCGGCTGCTCCCGCCTCTGTTTTGTTTCACTTGCCTCTATTCCAAAAATTTTCCGTACTTTTTGCTTGTCGCCTGCCACCACTAACAATTGCGATTGCAGGGACGCAATTACCTGATAGAAGGCCGCGATACCACTCTGGGTAGAGAGCGGTATAAAACCATGCTGCTGCATCTCTCCCATCCTGGCTGCGCCCATCTGCATGCCACCATCCGCCCAGAGCGGCCAATTGATGGAGATCGTCCTGCCCCGCCTCTTGCCTTCCTGCACCAGACGGTTCCGGTACGCCGCATACTCATCCAGAAACCCATTCGCCGCTGCATAGTCGGCCTGGCCCACATTGCCAAACGCTCCGCTGATCGAAGAGAACAGTACAAACAGATCCAGCTCCTGGTCCCGGCTAGATTCATCCAGGTTCACCACTCCCTTCACCTTCGGCGACAATACCTCTTCCAGCTCCTCAAACCGCTTCCTGAGCAGATAGCTATCCCGAACCACTCCCGCGCTGTGCAGAATCCCGTCCAGCTTCCCGTAACGCTCCCTGATCTTCGCCAGCAACTCCTCTACCGCAGCTCTGTCAGCCACATCTGCCTGAAGGTACTCCACCTCTGCTCCCAACTCCGCGATTGCTTCCAACTCCTGCTCCTTCTCCTGACTCAAAACCGAGCGCCCGCTCAACACCAGCCGAACTCCCGGCGCCTGCTGGGCAATCTCTTTCGCGAACAACAGCCCCAGCCCACCTGCTCCTCCCGTGATCAGGTACACGCCTCCGCTCTTCCACACCGGTACGGCAGCTTCTGCTCCTGCTTCTAGCTCGGCAAAGCGCAACACTTTCCGCTCGCCGTCCTGATAACGGATCAGCCTATCCTCGATGCAGTCTCGACTCTCTTCCAGCTTCCGCAACAGCTCTCCGGCGCTCTCTCCCCTCTCCACCTGGACTACCTGACTGACAATCTTCGGGCTCTCCATCCCCGCCGTCTGCAAGATCCCCTTCAGCCCAAACAGCAAATCTTCTTCCCCGTCATCATGAGGAATGACAAGCTGCACCAGGACCGGATCTTTTGGTTTAGCACGCAGGAGATCTTTAAACATTTCCGTCAGGGCTTTGGCATAGCCGTAAAACCTCTCCCAGATACTTTCCTCTTCCTGCTTCAGGTTCAGAACGCGAGCACCGGAAAGCTCTGCGAGTCGCTCCTTAGATATCTCTTCCATTTCGCAGAGCAATACCAGGCGCTGCCCATAAGGTTGCGCCGACGAACCTGTTGCCGGTGAGCCACTCTTCCATTGCGGGTGGAAGAGGATTGTTCCGGTACTTTCTTCCGCCTCCGGAAGCCTTTCCAGCAGACGAGCGCTAAAGCCTCTCAACCGCGCACACAACCTGCCGTCTTCCTCACAGATATCGATGTCCAGTTTCTTCACTCTCTCTCCACTGCCCGCCCCCTCGCGTAGAATGACCCAGCCCTGCTTTGGCGTTGCTCGTAGAATCTCCAGGTTTTCCAACGCAAACGGCAAAGCTGCCTTCTGCCCTTCGGCGCTCTTGAGTTGCTCCCGGCTCTCCACCATCCATCCGATCGTCGCCTGGAACGCCGCATCCACGATGCTCGGGTGTAGTTCATACTCGTCGCCACTCGCCGCAATACAATCCGGGATTTCCAACCTCCCCAGCACAAAACGCCGCCCCTGCTCATCGCAGCCTTGCCCTATCTCTTTCAACCCTTGATGTCCGGATCCATACACAATCCCCATTCGCCTGAAGGCCTCATAGCATTCGGCTCCGCTCAAGACCTCTCCGCCACATTGCCTTCGCATCTGCTCTATATCGATCGACTCGACCTCCCGTCGCTCCTTCACCAACGCCACGCCCTGGCTATGGACTACACACTCATCCTCGCAGTCTTCGCTGTAAACCTCGTACTCGATCTCTCCACTCTCCTGCGGGTACAAACCGATATGCACATCAACCGGCTCTACTCCCACTACCACCGGACGCGACCAGACTACGTCGCGGATCTCGATCCCGAATCCCTCCTCAATTCCGCTGCTCCGCTTTACCGCTGCTCGCGCCATCTCCAGATGCGCCGCTCCAGGCAGCATCCGCTGCCCCTGCACAACATGATCCGCAAGAAAAAATTCCTCGCCCAGGAATCTCGATCGGTAGCTCACTCCGTGCAGATCCGATGTGTTTAGATGTAGCAAAGGGTGCAACGCGGATCCAAAAGATCCACCTGTAAAAGCACTTAGATTCTTCTCCGGAAGCCAATAACGCTCCCTGGCAAAGGGATAAGTGGGCAGGGCGATGCGCTTCGGCTTGCGCTCGCCGTAGAGCCGGCTCCAGTCAAACACCAGTCCCTTCACCCACAGATCCAGCAGCTTGGCATACTTGCCGCGCTCGATCCACTTGGCAATGGCCTCCTGCAGCTCCTCATCGGCCACAAAGACCGACAACGTCTCTTTGTTCCGCTTCACCTCGCCTCGATACAGATCCTCGATCCCCTGCTCGCCCTCCAGGTAACGCCTCAGCTTCGCCTTCAGCTCCTCCAGGCTCGTCACCAGCAGCCCCACCCGCTGCTCCATCGCCTCACGGCCCACCTGCAAGGTATACGCCACATTCGCCAGCTCTTCTTCATTTAACCGCTGCTCTTCCAGCCAGTGCTGCAGATTCTCTACCTGCTCCTTCAGCTGCGCCTCGCTCTTGCCCGATAGCACCACCAGCGCCGCCAGCCCAGCTTCAGATATTTGACCCTTCTCCTCCAGGTACTCCTCGATCACCACGTGCGCATTCGATCCGCCCGCTCCGAACGATGACACCCCAGCGATCCGCGGATACTCCCGCCTCTCGCCGCCCGCCT
>JAFMRP010000676.1 GCA_017354095.1 Ktedonobacteraceae bacterium | reverse complement strand
CGAATATGAATCCTATGCGCTGCGCTACATCAGCCAGTGCATCGCGGGACTGGAAAAGCTGCAGATCTTTCCCAGCTACATCCGCCAGTCCATCGCCTATCGCGAAGGACGCTACACCGAGCAGGTGAAAGAGGCCATGCACCAGCGCGAGGCCATTTTTGATATCCTGGCTGAATACCAGACAGCGATCCAGGAAACGGCCGAAGAGCGTGCCGCGCGCCGCGCAGCCTACTCTCCCTTCCGCGTCTATTGCGAACAGTGCCACAAAGACAACACACAGATCACCAGCTACGACGAGCCAGGCGCGACGCTGGCCTACACCTGCGCGTCCTGCCAGCACCAGGGCAGCTTCAGTCTCAACGACAAAGTAGAAGGCAAACTGGTCTGGAAAGTCGACTGGCCAATGCGCTGGCGTACCCTGGGCGTCGATTTCGAGCCGGCTGGCGAAGATCATTCCTCGCCCGGCAGCAGCTTCACCGTAGGACTGCGCATCCTGCGCGAAATCTATCACGTGCCGCCAATCCAGTATGCCACCTACGCCTTTGTTGGCATGGATGGGCGCACCAAAATCTCCAGCTCAGTCGGCACCACCGCAACCATCGGCTCAGGCCTGGAGATCATCGAACCGGCCATTTTGCGCTGGCTTTATGTACGCCGCGCCAATAACCAGAGCTTCAACATCGACTTCGGACAGGGCCTGCTACGTCTCTATGACGAATGGGATACGCTGGTACGCCAGGTCCGGCGCGGAGCCGCCAACGAGCAGAATACGAAAGCCTACGAGCGCGCGACCCGCACCTCGCACGGACAGGTCGACCATACTCCCAATCCCGTCCCCTTCTCGCTGCTCACCTCTGTCATCGACGTGACACAGGGCAACGTCGAGCAGGTCGCGAGAGTCGTGGCCCAGAGCCTGAAGGAGCCACGGGAAGAGATCGACCCCCAGAGTCAGGAGCCGCGCCTGACCTGCGCGCTAAACTGGGTCAACAACTACCTGCCCGACGATGAGCGCACCGCCATTCGCGACACCTTCGACGCCGAAGCCTACGAGCAGTTGTCAGAGAATCAGCACCAGGAACTCCAGATCCTCATTGAGCGGCTTGACACACACTGGAGCCTGGAAGGGCTGACCGAACTGATGTACAACGTGCCCAAACTGGTGCTCGGTCTGCCCCTCGACACACCCGCCAACGACGAACTGAAGCAGGCCCAGCGTGCGTTCTTCGTGGCCATCTATACGCTCATCTGCGGCCAGGGCACCGGGCCACGCATCCCCACGCTGCTGCTCTCACTGGGCAAGGAACGCGTCAAGACGCTGCTCTGCCCGGAGCGACAACTGGTCTAATCAAGAGAGGAGACGTCCCATGCCACGTGCTATCGACTTTCATGTGCATCTGCCAACAACGGAGTTTATGCAGGTCACGCTCGGCCCCTACGCGAAAGCCGCCGAGCGCTTCTTTCGCACCGAGGTGAAGCTGAAAGACATCGAACAGATCGCCGCTGACTACGCGGAACTGGATATGATCGGTGTGCTGCTGGCCTGGGACGCCGAAACGGCGACTGGCCTCCCTCCGCTGGGCAACGACTACATCGCGAAAATCATTGAGCGCTACCCGGGACAGTTCGTCGGCTTCGCCAGCGTTGATCCGCACAAAGGCAAAGCCGCCATCAAAGAGATGGAACGCGCGATCAAAGACCTGGGGCTGGCCGGCGCCAAATTCCATCCCGGCGTACAGGCATTCTACCCCAATGATCCACAATTCTATCCGCTGATGGAGACCATTCAAGATCTGGGCATCCCTGCCCTCTTCCACACCGGAACCAACGGGCTGGGGGCCGGCACCCCTGGCGGCATGGGCATCAAGCTGGACTACACCCGCCCGATCTACCTGGATTCCCTGGCCGCCGATTTCCCCGACCTGACCATTGTCGGCGCGCACCCCTCCTGGCCCTGGCACGAGGAGATGATCGCCTCGATGCAGCATAAAACGAACGTTTTCAACGATCTCTCTGGATGGCTCCCCAGGCGCATCCCCGAGACGCTGCTGCGTGAAGCCGCGACCCGTTTGCAGGATCGCATCCTGTTCGGCTCTGATTATCCCTTCATCACCCCACAACGCTGGCTGGAGAGCTTTGAAACACTCAACCTGAAACTCCAGCCCGGCGTAAAAGAGAAGCTCATGTGGGGCAACGCGCAGCGCCTCCTGGCCCACACGTTCGTCGGACAAACATCCTTTTCAAGCGACACCCCCTGAGAAGGAAGCAAAGCGGGAGGTGCAGGAGAGCGTCAGCCCTCCTGCATCCTTTCACCTTGCACACTAGCCCGGGTATTCCGCGCTCCTTCTCACCAGCGAACGATCAATGCTGGCCAGCGTGGGACGCCCGGCCAGCATCATCGCCAGCTCAAGCTCCTTCCGTAATAGCTCCAACACATGGCACACGCCCTCGGCCCCATTGACCGCCAGCCCCCAGATCACCGGGCGGCCCACCAGCACAGCCCGCGCCCCCAGAGCCAGCGCCTTTAAAATGTCCGTACCGCGACGAATCCCCCCATCCACATAGACCTCGCAGCGCCCCTCTACCGCTTCAACGACTTCGGGCAGCGCTTCAATGCTGGTAACAGCACCATCAAGCTGCCGCCCGCCATGATTGGAGACAACAATACCCTCGATACCACGCTCAGCAGCGAGCAGCGCATCCTCCGCCGTGAGAATACCCTTCAACACAATTGGCAGCGACGTCACTGAGCGCAGCCAATCAACGGTTTCCCAGGTATCAACGGTATGACGCGCCGCGGAAGAAAGCGCCACTTCCTTCACCGCCGGAAGATTGACCATCGTGACCTGCTTCCCGATCAGAAACTGATTGCGCAGATCCCGTTCCCTGGAGCCCAAACGTGGCGTATCCACAGTAAGGACAATCGCGCGATAGCCAGCAGCCTCGGCGCGCCGGACGAGTGCCGCCGACACATTCAGATCACGGTACGTATAGAGCTGGAACCAGAGGGGACCGCTGGCCTCGCTGGCAATCTGCTCAGGCGTGCAAGTCGCGGAGGTGCTGGCAATCATGAACGCTCCAGCCTGGCCGGCACCCCGGGCAGTCGCGCATTCACCCTCTGGATGCGCTAACATATGGGCCGCGGTCGGCGCCACCATCACCGGCATAGGCGCAGGTACCCCCAGAATGGTGGTTTGCATATCAATCACGCTTACATCAACAAGGACGCGCGGGCGCAAACGAATACGCTCAAATACAGCGCGGCTTTCGCGCAGCGTCACTTCATCGTCACTACCGCCCTGGTAGTAATCCCAGATGGCCGGCTGGAGACGCTCCCGGGCCAGCGCCTCATAATCAAAGATATTAATCGGCTTCAAAAGAGACTCCGTTCTCATCATTCGTTGGGAAGCAGCGGAGCGATCAGATCCCAGACAGCACCTGGCTCGCTGGTCTGTCGATACCACATGGCGATCTGCATATGCTTGTCTTTCAACTCCGGCACCTGGTCTAAAGCCTGGTGAAAACCCAGAACAATGTTATAGAGGTTCTGCGCGGTATGATACCAGAGCGCGCGCTTCACCCCACCAGCATCGGTATAGACAAGATGGGCCGACGCGGCATCCTTGAGATCGCTATTTTTCGCATCAATACTGCCATCCGGAACCTGCTCCACCCGCTTCTGTGCCTCCACATAGTCAATGCCCCCCTCAAAGACCCAGCCCCCGCCCTGCATATGCCAGCTCGCGCCATAAAGTGGCAATTCCCAGACGATACGCGCCAGCATGTCGGGCATCGTCTGCCGCGCATAGGCCAGTAACTGCTTAAGCCAGGGAACGCTGACCATCGGCCCCGGCGTCCTGTAGGACTGATCGAGCGCCATCACAACCAGAAAATCCGCGCTGTGCGCAAGCTTGCGCCAGTCCTGGAAACCATTCAGA